>CAJANL010000040.1 GCA_903941105.1 uncultured Rhodospirillaceae bacterium | reverse complement strand
GACCCTCAGGACCTCCTTGACGCTGTCCATCATCACGCCCACCGACATCGCCGCCGCGCCGGTGCCCAGCGACACCACGACGATCTTGTTGGTGTCGGTGACCGATTGCGACGCCAAGCCGAACATGTCGCGCAGCGAGACCAGGGGCAGCAGGCGGTTCCTCAGCGTCATCACCCCCAGCACATGCGAGGCGGTGTTGGGCACCTCGGTGATCTGCTCGGGGATCTGGACGATCTCCTGAACCTGCTCGATGGGCAGGGCGTATTCCTGGCCGGCGACCTCGAAGCTGACCAACTGGCTCTCGTCGCTGCCCTCGACGGTCGTGGTGCGCTCCTTGTGCTCGTCGCCATGGCCGCCATTTCCGTTGCCCAAGGCCTGCTTCAAGGCTTTGCCGACCGCGTGGAACTCGCGCGCCACCACCTTGCCGGCATCGAGGATCATCACCATGGACTTGCCGTCGCTGGCCTTGATCATGCCGGTCATCAGGTCGTTGTCGACAGTGCCTTGAATGGCATCGACCGCCTCGATGCGGTCGTTCTCGACGGTGACCACGTTGGCGACGCGATCGACCACCAGGCCAACTGGACGGCCCTGGTCGAGAATGACGACACGGGTGGAGTCGTCATGGTCGACGGCACTCATGCCGAAAATCTGTCGCAGCCGAATAACCGGCAACACGGTCCCGCGCAGGTTGGCCAAGCCCTCCAGGGCCCCCGGGCTCAAGGGGACGTGGACCACCTCGGGCATGCGGATGATTTCCTGCACCTCGGCCAGAGGCACGGCGAACATCTCGTCGGCGACATGGAAGATCACAAACTGGCGGGCATCACCGGCACCGGCGACATTGGCCGCCGACGATCCGGGCTCATCCCGCACCGCTTCCGCAACTTCGGACATGGACTTGTCCTCCTGTTGGCTATAGGGGTATGGGAAAGCCTCAGGCGCCGGCCTGCAATTCATCGGCGAGCGACGCGATCTCCTCGATGGCGGCCGCCAGTTCCTCGGCGCCCTTGGATTGCTGCTTGGCGGCGACGCCGGCTTCGCCGGTGGCCCGCGTGGTCTGCTGGGCGGCGGCGGCGATCTGTTCGACGCCGGTCTGCACTTCCTTGACCATGCGGACGATGTCTTCGGCTCCGGCCAGGATGTCGCGGTTGCCTTTCAACACCACAGCCACATCCCTGGACACTGTTTCCAGATCGGCGCTGATCACCTTGTTCTTCTCGACCTCGGTGGCGGCGGCGGTGCCGATCTCTTCGAGATCGCGGCGAACCGAGCCGATCTGGTCCTGAATGGCCTTCACCGTGTCCTTGATGCGGTCGGCGTTCTCGGCCGAGTCGCGGGCCAGGTTGCGGATGTCAGTGGAGACCACAGCGAAGCCCTTGCCGAATTCGCCGGCCCGGGCCGCTTCCACCGAGCCGTTGACCGCCAGCATGTTGGTCTGGATGGAAACAGTGGTGATGGCGTCGACGATCTTGTCGATACGGCGGCTGATCTGTTCAAGGGCGTTCATCTGTTCGCGGCTCTGCTTGCCGGCCTCGACCGAGCCCATGACACCATCGATAAGTTCGTCGATGCCCTTGATGCTGCTGGTCACCCGCTCGGTGGTGGCCTCGGCCTTGGCGACCGCATCGGCGGCATTGGTGCTCGACAACTGCGCCGCCCGCTCGACCTCGGCGATGGCCGCCGAGGATTGCTGGGTCGCCGCCCCCTGCTGCTGGGCCCCTTTCTGGATCTGCTCGAGCGCCACCATGATCTGGGCGGCGGCACGGTTTATTTCTTCCACCGCCGACGACAGCTCCTCGGCGGCCGAGGCGACCTCCTCGCTGCTCTTGGAGATATCGGTCGAGTTCTTCAACTCATCGGCCAGTTCGGACAATTCCTGCGCCGCCTGCTCCGATTGGGTCAGCGCCTGGGTCTGCTGGTCGATGGTCTTGATCGATTCCTGGCAGGCGGCGCTTTGCTCCTCGGCGGCGGCTGCGATGATCTCCGAGCCCTTCTGTGCCTCGCGGGCGGCAATGGCGGATTCCTCCGACGCCTTGGCGATCTCGCGGCCGCCATTGGCGATGTCCACCATGTCGGTGCGAATCTGATCCAACTGGGTTGTGATCTGCTTGCCCTTCTCCACCTCCTGCTTGGCGCTGGTGGCGGAGGTGGTGATGCCCTCGGCGATGACCTTGACGTCTTTCTGGATCTGGGCGATCAGGTCCTGGATCTCGCGGGCGCTCTTTTCGCTGGTCTCGGCCAGGGTGCGCACTTCGTCGGCGACCACGGCGAAGCCCTTGCCGTGCTGCCCGGCCCGCGCCGCCTCGATGGCGGCATTCAGCGCCAGCAGGTTGGTCTGGTCGGCGATGCGGGCCACCGCCTTGACCACCTCAGAAATGGCCGCGGCCTGGCGTTCGAGTTCCTCGATCATCTGCACCGAGGAGACCTGACGCTCGGCGGCGCGGCCGATGGCGGCGATCGAGTTGGAGATCTGCACCGAGACATTCTGGATCAGGGATTGCAGCGCCTCGGTCTTGGCCACCGAGACGTCGGCGTTCTCCTTGGCCTTGCGGATCAGGCCGGCACCGTGATCGACCGCCTTCTGGGATTCCTGGGCGGCACCCGCCGCCTCCTCGGCGCCCTGGGCGATCTGCTCGGAGGCCTTGCGCAGTTCCTCGGCGGCCGAGGCCGATTCGGCGATGCCGCTGGCCAACTGCGAGGTGGCGGCGGCGATGCGCTCGGCGGCCTTTTGCTGACGGGCGAAGGTGCGCGCCTTGCGCTTCTGGGCTTCGGCCAGCAGCTTGCTGCCGCTCGCGGCGCCACCATCCTCGTCAGTCCTTACCGCGACCTGACCGCTGATCTGGTTTCTCTTGACGAGTGCCATGCCGTTCCCCTTCGCTGCGCTGCCATTACCCTATACGGAATACAGGCACCTTGGGCGCATCGGGCGGCAGGGGTAATCCTATCGTATGAGGGGGGGTATCGAAGGATAGTTAGTCGGATCGCGCCTTGCCGACGGACAACAAACTCCACACCGCCTGGGCGCGGTTGGTGGCTCCGACCTTCTTGTAGGTACTGCGCAGGCGCGCCTTGACGGCGGCCTCGTCGATATCGAGGCGCTGGGCGATGAGCTTGTTGGGCAATCCGTCGAGCAAGAGGGGAATCACTTCGGTCTCAGCCGGCGAGAAGTGAACATTTCGCAACGCGCAAGCCGACGAAAAACTCTCCGACTGCAGGCGACTGTTCGAACTCGCCAGCGCGACGATTGCGCTCGCGGGGAGATAACATTCGCCGGACATGACCAAATGCAGGGCATGCTTCACGCCGCAGCCGGACATTTCCTTGGAGATGACCCCATGGGCACCGGCATCGACGGCAGCCAGCACGGTGGCGGAATCGGCGGTGGCAGTGAGCAGAACCATCTTGGTGGACGGATACTTGGCGCCGAAGGTACGAATGCCGCCCACACCATCCATGCCCGGCATGGTGTGCCCCAGCACCGCCAAGTCGAATATCTGCTGGTCTGCAACGAGATGCGCAGTCGCAAGCGAGTCTGCGTCGATTACTTCGACCTTCGCGCCCATCTTGCCAAGAAAGGGGCGAATGCCGTCACGTAGTAGTCTTTGCTCGTCCGCAATCAAAACGCGCACGCGGCACCTTCCAAGGAAACATTCGTCCGAAGGTTAGGTTACGCCCGATCCAAGGATCCGCAGCAACCTATCATTCGATACTTAGCGCTGATTAGCTGAGCAGCGCCTTGACCGCCTGTGCGCGGCTGGCGACGCCCAGCTTCTTGTATATGGTGCGCAGCCGTGCCTTGACCGCCGATTCTTCAACGCCCAGGCGCAGCGCGATAAGGTGGTTGGACAAGCCGTCCATCAACAGCACGACCACCTCATGCTCGCGCGCGGTAAACGCGGGCAGAGGTCTCGTTTCGCCGGTCACGGCTGGGGGCGCGGCGCGCTCCATTTCCCGCAGGCGGTTGACTAGCCCGTTGTTGAGAGCGGAAATGGCGTCGATGGCCTTTTGCGATGTCGCGGACTCGGCTTCCGGGCGACCGACAATTACCAGCAATCCCCCATCGACGACGCTGCCATCGAAGCGAAATAGTGCCGGACCTTCCGGAAGGTCGATGGCAAACCTCCAATTGAATGCCGCACCATCGCGCGCTAATGCGGCCACAAAATCGCGCGCCATCACCGCATATTCTGCCACCACCAGGTGATCGAGCCGCTGCGCGATCTCGAGACCCGAAGAGATGCCGAGCCCGTCGCTGCGAATTTCGCGCAAAATCCCGTCAAGATCGCAGTGCAGAACGGTGCCGGCTGCGGTCGCCATCATCTTACCCAGTCGTCGGCCACCGCCAGAGCCCGACGGCCGTCGGCAGCGGTGCCGTCGGCGCCAACGCGCCGCCATAGATCCTGGTCCACGGAGAAGGGATAGCCGCCGACCAGAATCTTTCTCTCCTTTCCGCCTGGATTGGCCCGCAGCAGGTCAATCAGCGATGCCGCGGCCGGTACGGTGGCAACGGTCATCGCCGAGACGGCAACGACTGCGGCACCACTCCGCTCCGCGAAAGCCGCCATTGCCTTGGGCGGAGTGCTGGCGCCGAGAAAGTGCGTATCCCAGCCGCCCAGTTGAAACTGGTCGGCCACCATCCGCAGGCCCATTTCATGCAATTCCCCCTCTGCACAGGCGGCAACCAGCACCGGCCCGCGTCGTTCCGCCGCGAAGATGCGGGGATAGAGGCGCGCCATGATGACCTGGGTGGCGGCGGAGATTGCATGCTCCTCGGCCACGGTGATTTGGCCTCCGTGCCACAATCGTCCAACCTCGCGCATGGCCGGGCCGACGATATCAGGCACCGCGGCAGCAATGCCGGCACCGCCCTCGACGGCGTCGATCAAAATGGCTTCGGCCTGCCGGTAATCAAAGGCCCGCAACGCCGTCAGAAATTTTTCCGCTAGGCCGGTGAGCGGGACACCCGAGCAGGCCAAGGAGGCAAATTCAGGCGGCAGGCGATCGATTTCCTCGATGCCCCGGCGCAGCAGGCGAGCCATCCCCTGGCCCTGGGCCCCGCGCACCGCTTCCACCGCCTGAGCCAGACATTCCAAAGCCGGCCGCAGCTCCGCGACCGGCTGCCCCTGATTGCCGATCAGCCCCCGGACCCAGGCCAGATAGTCGATCAGCAGGGGAAGACTGTCCATGGCGGCTGCCGCCTCCACGTAGGTCAGATGCATGAGCATGTCGCGTCGGCGCGCCTCGCGCGCCCCGGCCGGGTACCGCAAGGCGGCCGATGGGTAGTCACGGTAGAACTGATCAACACCCAGAACGGCAATTTCCGCGCAGTGCGTGCCCAAATGAACCAGATTCATGTCCGCCGCGCTCCATTCTGGCGGCATGCAACCGCGCGCGCCCCAAGGGATGGGATTCCATAATCCACCTTGCCTGGTCATGCGCGATGGCGATCTTTCGATAGGTTCGTAGTCGCTTCGACCTGCTGGCGCCCGCCACATCTTGTCATCGACATTGTCTGGGGGCACAATAGGTCATGGATCCAAGGAAATTCGGCAAAATTCTCTCGCTGGCCGCCTCCGACAACGAGGCCGAGGCCTTGCGCGCGCTTCAGGTGGCGAAGCGAATGCTCGATGGTGCCGGCCTGGATTTCGTCGATCTTGCCCATCTTGCGACAGCGACCGAGGCGGGCGGCGAAGCCGAGCTCGTCGCCGAGTTGCAGGAGAGCCTGGCCCGCATACGCCGGGAGAACCGGCTGTTGAAGGTGGAGAACCGGCGTCTGCGGACGGCCACTCCGGCTACTGCGCCGGAATGCGATCGGGACGTGGCGGATGTCAAGCTTAAGCTGGCAGCCGAGAGGTCGGCCAGAGCCCGGGCCGAAGCGGAGCGCCTTGCCGTGGCCGAAGAGGCAGCACGACTGGCGGCGGATATCCGCCAACTCACAGCAGCCTGCAGCCATCTCAAATGCGAGCTGGAGCGCAGCGAGCACGAGCGATACCGTCTAGTCGCCGAGGCACGAAGGGATGCGTTCGCCCCGGCGAAGCGCCCCGGCCTCTGCAAGTCGGCACGCACGCCGATGAGCCAGTACAGGCTTTTCTAGCGGAAAATGAAAACTGTGCCATCTTTTACGCGCATAATGCGCCAGAAGAGTTGTCGTAATACGCGGATTCCAGACGAGACAAGGTTCGTCCGCAGCCTTCTCCCCTCCGCCAATTTGCATTTTCGGGCAGGACATCTGCTCCGAAAGCCCCCCTTGGCATTGACTCCCAACGGCGAAGGCGGCCGATGCCACTTGTGATAACCGGCACTGACACCGATGGCGATGCCGATGACCAGAACGGCCAGCAGCGCCACAGCCACCATGGTGGTGACGTCTTTTGCCTCGGACGGACCGCCATCACGGGGGTCGTGTCCAATCACGGTATCCGACCGTTCGGCCAAACCAAGTGAAGCATCGAGCAGAGCAGGCACCGCGGTCGGCTCAACATCCGCCGCCAGCGGCTCTTGGGACACCGGCTTGCCGGGAGGATCACCGCCGGCCAACAGGGCTTTGGCGGTTGCCCGAAACCAGTCCCGGTGCTGATCCGGGATATCGACGGTGACCGACACGATGCCCGCTTCGAGCTTTCTTGCCCGCGATTCCGCCTTTCTCACGGCATCGGGCTTGGCCTTCTTAGCGGCGACAGCCATGTCCGTCCCCCCCGGAAACCCCTGCACTACCTGAGAGTGGGACGAATCACGCGACATGTCACGATCTTGGAGAAATAATAGTCCGACTATTATTTCGAGGGGCCCACCGCAAGCGATCCCCCCTCGAAATGCCGGCCAGGAGGCTGCTTCGCCCCCCTGGACCCCCGCCTGGAGCCGTGACATGGCCTTTCAATTCGCCCATCTTGCCACCTACTCCAGAAAAGGCAACGGCCTCGGCCGCACCGTCTCCGACATTGCCGCCGAGGCTGCTCGCCTTGAACCCCATCGTGAAATCGTGGCCGACATGCTGGATCGATTGCCGGATCGCGAGGCGATCCATGAGGCTGAACGCCTCGCGGGCGACCTCGCTCCCTATGTGGACCTGGTCCAACGGGAAAAGGCCCGCCAGATTGCGACGGCGATTCGCCGCGCCACCGACCCGACCCTCTGAACCCATTTCCAAACTCTTCGCCCGGCTCCGGCCGGGCGCCCCAACCTACGTTTTATCTCCGGCGTCCCCGGAACCCGGCCAGCCGCTCCTCCTGCGGGCGCTGGACGGGTTCCGGTGCCGTTTCGGAGAAGTCCATTAATGACCATCGAACAATTTGACCCATTCCCCGATCAAGCCCGTCGTCCGGCATCCACTCGCTGGCACCGGGACCGACGTGGTTTCGTATCCGCCCGCTACTGTTGATTGGCCCACCATCTGCCGCTTCTCCGCCTCCGGCCAATGCCGTCGGCGCGAGGGCATCTCGCCACTGCGATCGCAGGCCATAAGCACTCCCCCTGCCATCATCGCCACGCACAATCCGAGCGTGCCATTCAGGCCAATGGGACCGCCAAGAACAAGGCAGCCGTCAGAGGACGCTTACCATGTGCCGAGCATGTGACATGGAACAGCCGCGAATGGGTGGGAACAGGCGGAAGACCGATGCTAAACCATTGGGAATGCGGGGGAATTGGCCGGAACATGGTGCAAGGCGTGTGGGCACATGATTTTTGGCACAAAAAAGCCGCCAAGTCATTGACCTAGCGGCGTTTTCTTGGTTGCGGGGGCAGGATTTGGCCTATACCGAACTGTTAGTGCCCACTTTTAAGGCCCTCCATGCGTGCGCGCGCTATACTCCAAAGTAGCGCAGTCGGAAATCGTTCAGGGCCGGCGCCAAGGCGTCCTCCGGCAGGTCGCCGAAGCGCTTAAAAGCCGCCGGGGCTAGGTCCACGAACAGGCGCCCGGGCCCGGGATCGAAATGGCTGCCGAGGCCGGCCTCGATGATCCCCAGCGCCTTGATCAAATCGAAGCCGCGTTTGTACGGGCGCACCGAGGTCAAGGCGTCGAAGACGTCGACGATGCTGAACACCCGCGCGATCAGCGGAATGTCCTCCCCCGCCAATGCGTCCGGATAGCCGCCGCCGTCATAGCGCTCATGATGGTGGCGGACCACCGCGATGGCGCCTTGGAACGCCGGCAATTGCCCGAGCAACTGGGCGCCGAGCTCGCTGTGGCGCCGCATCACCGCCTGTTCGTCGGCCGACAGCGGCCCCGGCTTCAGCAGGACGCCATCGGGGATGGCGATCTTGCCGATGTCGTGGAGGAATGCCCCCGCCAGCAGATTCCGCATGGCGTCCTGGTCCAGCGCAAGGGCCTCGCCGAGGGTGGCGGCATACAGCGCCACCCGCAGATTGTGGGCGCCGGTATCGTGGTCGCGGAGCGCAATGGCGCCGCCCAGCACCTGCGCTGTTTGAATGTTCTGCTCCAGCAGCCGGCGCTCGAAGTCGTCCTCGGTCATGGCATCCTCACCTTTCCGGCCCGGCAATGCGGAACCACGCCGCATAGGCGGCCGGCAGGAACAGCAGTGTCAGCAGGGTCGCCACCACCAGGCCGCCCATGATTGCCATGGCCATCGGGCGCCAGAAAGAGTCCCCGGCGATGGGGATCATGGCCAGGATGGCCGCCGCGGCGGTCAGCATGATCGGCCGCACCCGGTGGCAGGTGGCCTCGACTACGGCGGTCCAGCCGTCGTGGCCGGCGGCGATGTCGGTCTCGATCTGATCGACCAGGATGACCGAGTTGCGGATGATCATGCCGATCAGGGCGACGCAGCCCAGGATGGCGATGAAGCCCATGGGCGTTCCGGTCGGCAGCATGATGCCGACCACCCCGATCAGGCCCAGCGGCGCGACGCTGACCACCAGGACCAGCCGCTGGAAGCTCTGCAGCTGCACCATCAGCACTGTCAGCATCAGCAGCACCATCACCGGCACCACCACGGCAACCGAACGCTGACCCTTGGCGCTTTCCTCGACGGCACCGCCGGTGTCGATGCGGTAGCCGGCGGGCAAGCCGCCCGTGATCTTCCCGATCGCCGGAGCGAGTTGCTCGACTACCGTCGCCGCCTGGATGTTCGGCGCCACATCGGCCTGAACCGTCAGGGTGGGCAGGCGCTGGCGGCGCCAGAGGATCGGCGCCTCGAAGCCGTGTTCCACCGTCGCCACCTCCATCAGGGGCACATTGCGTCCGCCGCCCAGGGGAATCTGCATCATGCGCACCGTGTCCGGGTCTTCCCGTTCGGCGCCCTCGGCACGCAGCCGCACGTCCACCAGATAGATGGAGTCGCGCAACTGGGTGACCGTCGTCCCGCTGAACGCGGCGTTCAGCGATTGCGCCAAGTCCTGCGACGACAGCCCGAGCAGCCGCACCTTGTCCTGGTCGACACGCAGGCGCACCGTCCGGATCGGTTCGTTCCAGTCGAAATTGACCGAGCGGACGTCCGGGTTGCCGTTGATCGTCCGCGCCAGGTCATAGGCGATCTGCCGCACCTTCTCGGGTTCGGCGCCGCTGATGCGATACTTGACGGGCCATCCCACCGGCGGCCCCATCTCCAGGGGCGATGCCCGGAGGACCGCCTCCGGCATTTGCTCGGCCGCGAATTTGCGCAGGCGGTCGGCCACTTTGGCACGGGCCTCCATGTCCTTCGCCACCACCACCGCCTCGGCGAAATACGGGTGATCCAACTGCACGTCCATGGGCAGATAGAAGCGGATCGCGCCGCTGCCAACGTTGATGGCGAAGCTCGCGACGTCGGGATCGGCGGCCAGATGCGCCTCGAGGCGACGCACCGCCCGCTCGGTGTTGCGGATGGCGTTGTCGTTGGGAAGGGTCAGCTGGACCAGCAGCTCGGGGCGCTCGGAGGTCGGGAAGAACTGCTGCTCAAGCCGGGTCGCGCCGGCCAGAGACAGCAGGAACAGCCCCACCGTGCCGGCGATCACCTTGCCGCGATGGTGCAGGCAGAGCAGCAGGAGGCGGCGGAAACCATCGGCCATTCTCCCTTCGTGGTGAGGCTTGGATTTGGGGGGAAGGATGGCGACGCCGATCAGCGGCGAGAACACCACCGCCACGACCCAGGAGGTCAGCAAGGCCAGGGTGACGACGGCGAAGATGGCGAACGAGTATTCGCCGGCCCCGCTGGCGGCAAAGCCGACCGGCACGAAGCCGAAGGCGGTCACCAGGGTGCCGGTGAGCATGGGAAAAGCCGTCGAGGTATAGGCGAAGGTGGCCGCCTTATGGAGCGAGAACCCCTCCTCGAGCTTCTTGATCATCATCTCGACGGTGATCATGGCGTCGTCGACCAGCAGGCCGAGGGCGATGATCAGGGCGCCCAGCGAGACGCGGTGCAGGTCGATGCCCCACAGCTTCATGCCGACGAAGGTTGCCGCCAGCACCAGCGGGATCGACAACGCCACCACGGCTCCCGCCCGCATCCCCAGGCTGAGGAAGCTGACCACCAGGACGATGATGACGGCCTCCACCAGCGCCTTGATGAACTTGTCGACCGACTGTTCCACCACCTTGGGCTGATCCGCCACCTGCACGGCTTCGATACCGATGGGGCGGTCGCGTTCCAGTTCGGCCATGCGGTGCCGGATGTTCTGCCCCAGTGTCAGGTTGTCGCCGCCCTTCGCCATCGACAGCGTCAGCCCGATGGCCGGCTTGCCGTTCACCCGGTAAAGGGGCGACGGCGGGTCGACATATCCCCGCTTGACCTCGGCGACATCGGTCAGCCGGAAAAAGCGGCCGTTGACCCGCAGGCTGATCTGGGCGAGGTCGGCCTCGGAGGCGAAGCCGCCGCTGACGCGCATCAGGATGCGGCTGCCGCCGGCATCGACCACGCCGGCGGGCATGACGGCGTTCTGGTCGCGCAGGCTCTCGACCAGCTGCGCCTGGGTCAGGCCCAGGCTGGCCAGCTTGCGGGTGGAAAACTCGACGGTGACGGTTTCGTCCTGGGCGCCGATCAGGGCGATCTTGCCCACGTCGGGCAGGCGCAGCAGCTCGGCACGCACGCTCTCGACGTAGTCGCGCAGGTCGCGCTGGCTGAAGCCTTCGGCGGTGAAGGCGTAGACGACGCCGAAGGTGTCGCCGAACTCG
>CAJANL010000039.1 GCA_903941105.1 uncultured Rhodospirillaceae bacterium | reverse complement strand
GGCGCCGTGGTTGCCGGCAAGTTCGCCGAGTCCTCGGATCTGACCTTCGGCTTCGACGCCCAGACCGGTGTCTACACCGACATGATCAAGGCCGGAATCATCGACCCGACCAAGGTCGTGCGTACCGCTCTGCAGGACGCCGCTTCCGTGGCTGGCCTGCTGATCACCACCGAAGCCATGATCGCCGAGCGTCCCAAGAAGGATGCCGGCGGCATGCCCGGCGGCGACATGGGCGGCATGGGCGGCATGGGCGGCATGGGCGGCATGGACTTCTAAAAAGTCCAAGCCTTCCGACGCTGACCGCGTTTACCAGAACCCCCTCCCGGCAACGGGAGGGGGTTTTTCGTTGGCGCGCCGCCCCATATTGAGCGCATGATGCATGCGCACGCCTTCGGAGGTTTCCATGCGCGCGAACGCCGCCAGAAGACCCACTAATGTATCGCTTCCTCAAGACATGGTCGCGGAGGCCAAGGATCTGGGCATCAGCCTGTCCAAGGCCTGCGAGCGCGGCTTGGCGGACGAGATCTCGAAAGCCAAGTCAGCGCGCTGGTTGGCGGAGAACCGCGAGGCGATCGAAGCCTGGAATGCGCATGTCGAGGCCAATGGCCTGCCGCTGGCACGTTTCCGGCAGTTCTGATGGCTAGGGATTATTACCGGGTCGCCGGCGTACCTGGCTACCTGATGAGTGTGCAGGCCGATATCCTGCACGCGTTGACGACGGTGGTGGTTGTGCCGCTGGAGGCATTGAAGGACGCCTTGCCCACCATGGGACGGCTCAACCCCATCATTGAGATCGGCGAGGAACGCTTTGTCATGGTCACCCAGGCCATCACGGCTGTATCCAAGCGTGAACTGGGCGAATCGCTGGGTAAGATCGGTCACGACAAGCATATCGAGATCACTCAGGCTCTCGACATGCTGTTCAGCGGCTACTGAACCTATTCCTCGCCGGCCGGCGAGGGTTTAACGGCAGCGCCCTCCGTGCTATGGTCCGGCGCTTTCGCGACCGCCATATGGACAACGTCTTGGCTCGGCATAAAATTCCGCTCGATCACTCCACCGTCTCGCTGATGAAGCGCCTGGTCCGGGAAGGGACGTGGCCCTACATCAAGTGGGTGGTGGCGGCGGTGTTGTGCATGGCCGTCTCGGCGGGGGCCACCGCCGGCTACGCCCTGCTGATGGACCCGGTCATCAACGACATCTTCGTCGAGAAGCGCGCCGACCTGCTGTGGCCGCTGGCCCTGGCGGTGCTGGGCACCTTCCTGGCCAAGTCCTTCGCCGGCTACGGCGAGGCGGTGCTGCTGAGTCGCGTCGGGCTGCAGGTCATCGCCGACATGCAGAATCGCCTGTTCCGCCACGTCCTCAAGCTCGACATCGCCTTCTTCCACGAGATGCAGACCGGCCGGCTGCTGTCGCGGCTGACCAACGACGTCTCGTCCATGCGCTTCGCCGTGTCCAACGCCATGACCGGCCTGTGCAAGGACGCCATGGAGGCAACCTTCCTCATCGCCGCCATGTTCTACAAGGACTGGCAGCTGGCCGCCTTCTCCTTCCTGTTCTTCCCCATCGCCATCCTGCCCATCGCCCGGCTGGGCAAGCGCATGCGCAAGGTCAGCACCAACACCCAGGAGCAGCAGGCCCAGCTCACCATCTATCTGGAGCAGGCGGTGCAGGGTATCCGGGTCGTCAAGGCCTACGGCATGGAAACCTACGAGGAGGGCAAGGTCGGCTCGCTGATCGGCACCCTGCGCAACCTGACCTTCAAGGCGGCCCGCGTGCGCTCGGCCTCGTCCCCCATCATGGAGTTCCTCGGCGGCTTCGCCATCACGGTGGTGATCGTCTATGGCGGCTCGCGGGTGATCGAAGGCCCCACCACGCCGGGCGCCTTCCTGTCCTTCATCACCGCCCTGATGCTGGCCTACCGGCCGCTGAAGAACCTGGCGAACCTCAACACCAACCTGCAGGAAGGCCTGGCGGCGGCGGCACGCTGCTTCGCGGTGCTCGACACCGAGCCGGCCATCAAGGACCGCCCCGGCGCCACCGACCTGGTGGTGCGCGAAGGCAATGTGCGCTTCGAGGGCGTCTTCTTCACCTATGACGGCAACAAGGCGGCGCTGGATGGGCTAGACCTGGTGGTGCCCGGCGGCAAGACCGTGGCGCTGGTGGGCCCCTCGGGCGCCGGCAAGTCCACCGTGCTGAACCTGCTGCCGCGCTTCCACGACGTCACCGACGGCCATGTGCTGATCGACGACCAGGACGTGCGCGGCCTCACCCTGTCCAGCTTGCGCGGCAAGACCGCCCTGGTCAGCCAGGAAATCACCCTGTTCGACGACACCATCCGCGCCAACATCGCCTATGGCCGCTTCGGCGCCACCGACGAGGAGATCGAGGCGGCGGCCAAGTCGGCGGCGGCGCACGACTTCCTCATCAGCCTGCCGCTGGGCTACGAGACGCTGGTGGGCGAGCGCGGCCTCAATCTGTCGGGCGGCCAGCGCCAGCGCCTCGCCATCGCGCGGGC
>CAJANL010000038.1 GCA_903941105.1 uncultured Rhodospirillaceae bacterium | reverse complement strand
CGACATCGAGTTCTCCGACATCACCGTCCACACGGGGACGGCGGTGTTTGAGATTCGGCGGCGGGAGATTCCGGCTCCTCAGGCGGGGGATATGATCATCCATGACGGCGACAGCTTCGTCGTCCAGGGCGAACCCCGTCTGGATGCCGAGCGGCTGGTTTGGACAATCGACGTGAGACCGGCATGAAACTGGCGGCGGCCATATCCGGTGATCTGCGCAAGATCATGGCCGAGGAGATCAAGGCCGCCGAAGACGCCGTCACCGCCGGGATGCGCCAGGCTGCCGACGGGCTGAAGGCCGATCTGCGGCGACAGGTCACCGAGGCTGGCATGGGCCAGCGCCTCGCCAATACCTGGCGGGCCGAGCTTTATCCCAAGGGCCAAAAGAGCATCAAACCGGCGGGCTTCGTCTTCACCAGGGCCCCCACCATTATCCGGGCCTTTGACCTGGGCGCAGTAATCAAATCCAAGCATGGCTTCTGGCTGGCGATCCCCGCACCCGCCGCCGGAACCGGCGCCCGAGGCAAACGCATGACGCCCGGTCTGTGGGAACAGATGCACGGGAGCCGCCTGCGGTTCATCTATCGCCGGGGCGTGCCCTCGCTGCTGGTGGCCGAGAACATGCGGGCCCGCACCGGCAAGCGGGGAGGCTTCGCCAAGGGCAGCGCCTCGGCGCTCCGCTCCGGGCGCGGGATGACCAGTGTGGTGATGTTCATCCTGGTGCCGCAGGTGAGCTTGAAGAAGCGCCTCGACGTGGACGGCGCTGCCGAGCGGTGGGCTTCGGCGCTGCCGGAGCTGATCGTCAGGAATTGGCGGAATTAGGGTCCGTAACCGGCGGCATCCCGGCCACGCTATAGCTGGTGCGTTTGCTACCGCCCGGATTGCGGACCAGAATGCCTCGATCCAGAAGGTCATTGATGTCGCGTTGGGCGGTATCGACCGAGCATTTACCGATGGCGGCCCACTTCTTGGCGGAAAGGTTGCCCTCGAATCCGTCCATGAAGCGATTGAGGACGGCCTTCTGCCGGGCCGACATCGGTTCGGAGGTGAAGCGCCGCCAGAATTCGGCTTTGCCCAGCACGCCCTGGGCCGCCACTTCGGCGGCATCGATGGCTCGGCCATAGCATTGGACGAACCAGGACAGCCACGCGGTGATGTCGAGGCTGCCGCGCTGGGTCCGCTCCAGGATTTCGTAGTAGTGGCTGCGCTCCCGCTGGATCTGCGCCGACATGCTGTAGAAGCGCTGGCCGGTGCCCTCCATCTGGGCCAATGCGAGATCGGCGATGGTGCGGGCAATGCGGCCATTGCCGTCGTCGAACGGGTGGATAGTCACGAACCACAGATGGGCGACGGCGCTGCGCAGCAGGCCGTCCATTGGCGGGGTTTGATTGAACCAAGCCAGGAACTTCGCGATTTCGCTCCCGACCTGATTGGCTGGTGGGGCTTCATAATGGACCTTGGGGCGTTCAATCGGGCCGGACACCACCTGCATGGGGCCGGCACTATCGGTGCGCCAGTCGCCAATGGTGATCTTGTGCAGCCCGGACCACCCGGTCGGGAAGAGCGCGGCATGCCACCCGAAGAGGCGTTGCTGAGCCAGGGGGATTGCGTGATTGCGCAGGGCATCGAGCATCATCTCGACGATGCCGTCGATTTTGCGATCCGGGGGCAGCAGGCCGCCGTCCGGCAGCCCTAAACGCCGGGCTACAGAAGAGCGGACGCTGGCCATATCCAGCCTCTCGCCCTCGATCTCCGAGGTCTTGATCACGTCTTCGGTGGTGGCCCGGAGTTCCGCCTCGCACTGAAGGTCGAAACCGAGACGCTGCATCTGGCCAAGCAGATGCCCCTGCTTGTGTCGGGCTTCCGCCAGGGGCATCAGCAACGCTTGGGCATCCCAGCGGAATTGGGGCCAGTCGTCTTCTCTCCAGATGTACACGGCATTTCTCCGCAGAAGTTACGGAGAATATGGCGTCATTCGCTGCAGGCAGCAACGCAATTCACCGCACATGTTGCGGAGAATTTTGAGTTATTCGCCGCATGAGCAGTTATTCGAGATCGGGAAAGCATGCCGAGCATCCGCGAGAAAATTCTGTCCGCCCTGCTGGCGCGGCTGGAAACTGTCCCTGCCGCCACGGTGAAGCGTGAGGCGCCGCTGCCGGAAACAGTCCCCGCCGGTGGCCTGATCATCCTGCGCGACGGCGATCCCGGCGACCCGGAGGTGATCCTGTCGCCCGTCACCTATCTCTGGGAACACCAGAGCGAGATAGAAATCATCCTCCAGCGCGGCCAGGACGACGACAGTGCGGCATTGGACAACCTGCTGATGGCGGTGAGCGTCGCCCTGGCCGCCGACCGTTCTCTCGGTGGTCTGGCGGAATGGCTGGT
>CAJANL010000037.1 GCA_903941105.1 uncultured Rhodospirillaceae bacterium | reverse complement strand
GACAGCAAGTTCTCCCGCTACGTGGCTTCGGGGAAGTCCTGACCGCGCCCGGACCCGTCTCCCTGCAATCCCACCCCCGCGATCCCACCCCTTGCTGCCCTTTTGGGTATCCGTGTTTTCGGACGGTTCAAAAAAGCCGGGTCAAGTGCAACAATGATTTGAATCATTAGTGCAATCTAATTTACTGTGCTCGTCCATTCAGCCCACAGGAGCAGGCATGAGGGACCCCGCATCGATTCGCGATTCCGATCTTGGCCAGGCCGAGGTCAAGACCACCACCTGCTACATGTGCGCCTGCCGCTGCGGCATCCGCGTGCACCTGCGCGATGGCGAGGTCAGGTATATCGAAGGCAACCCCGAGCATCCGCTCAATCACGGGGTGATCTGCGCCAAGGGTGCCTCGGGCATCATGAAGCAGTATTCGCCGGCGCGTCTGACCCGGCCGCTGAAGCGGGCTGCCGGCGCCGAGCGCGGCAGCAACAGCTTCGAGCCCATTTCCTGGGACGAAGCCTTCGACATCCTGTCGGCCCGCCTGGGCGATATCCGCAGGACCGACCCGCGCAAGCTGGCGCTGTTCACCGGGCGCGACCAGATGCAGGCGCTGACCGGCATGTTCGCCAAGCAGTTCGGCACGCCCAATTACGCGGCGCATGGCGGGTTCTGCTCGGTCAACATGGCGGCCGGGATGATCTACACCATCGGCGGCAGCTTCTGGGAATTCGGCGGCCCCGACCTGGACCGCGCCAAGCTGTTCGTGATGATCGGCACCGCCGAGGATCATCATTCCAACCCGATGAAGATCGAGCTGGGCAAGTTCAAGCGCGGCGGCGGGCGGTTCATCGCCATCAATCCGGTCCGCACCGGCTATGCCGCCATCGCCGACGAGTGGGTGCCCATCCGTCCCGGCACCGATGGCGCCCTGCTGCTGGCCCTGATCCACGAGATCATCGAAAAAGGCCTGTTCGACCGCGATTTCCTGATCCAGTACAGCAACTCGGCCGAACTGGTGAACCTGAACGAGCAGTCGGACGAGTTCGGCCTGTTCGTGCGCGATCCCGGTGTGCCGGTGCGGCCCGACACCTTCGACACGCCGGACCGGCTGTGGTGGGATCGTCACAGCGACAGCGCCACCATCTCGCGCACGCCGGGCACCGACGGCCGTCTGATGGGCGAATACGCGCTGCCCGACGGCACCCCGGTCAAGCCGGCCTTCCAGTTGCTGAAGGATCGCGTCAAGGAATATACCCCCGAGTGGGCCGAGGGCATCACCGGCATTCCCGCCGACACCATCCGCCGGCTGGCCCACGAGATGGGCGTCACCGCCCGCGACCAGAAGATCGAGCTGCCCATCGCCTGGACCGACGCCTGGGGCAAGGAGCACGATTCGATCACCGGCAATCCGGTGGCCTTCCATGCCATGCGCGGTCTGGCCGCCCATTCCAACGGCTTCCACTCGATCCGCGCCCTGGGCATCCTGATGAGCCTGCTGGGCACCATCGACCGCCCCGGCGGCTTCCGCCACCGGGCGCCGTTCCCGCGGCCGATCCCGCCCTGTCCGAAGCCGCCCAAGGGCACCCACGCCATCCGCCCGAACCATCCGCTGGAGGGCACGCCGCTGGGCTGGCCGGCCGAGCCCGACGACCTGTCGGTGGATGCCGACGGCAACCCGTTGCGCCTGGACAAGGGATTCTCGTGGGAGTACCCGCTGTCGGTGCACGGGCTGATGCACAACGCCATCACCAATGCGTGGCGCGGCGATCCCTATCCCATCGACACCCTGTTCCTGTTCATGGCCAACATGGCGTGGAATTCGTCGATGAACACGTCCGAGGTCCGCAAGATGCTGACCGACAAGGACGAGGCCGGCGAATACAAGATCCCCTTCATCGTCGTCGCCGACGCCTTCCAGTCGGAAACCGTGGCCTTCGCCGATCTGGTGCTGCCCGACACCAGCTATCTGGAACGCCACGACGTCATGAGCATCCTGGACCGTCCCATTTCGGAATTCGACGGGCCGGTCGATTCGGTGCGCGTGCCGATCCTGCCGCCGCTGGGCGAATCCAAGCCGTTCCAGGACGTGCTGATCGAACTGGGCACCCGGCTGGGACTGCCGGCCTTCGTCACCAAGGACGGCGGGCGCAAGTTCCGCGACTATCCCGACTTCATCGTCAATTTCGAGACCGAGCCGGGATCGGGCATCGGCTTCCTGTCGGG
>CAJANL010000036.1 GCA_903941105.1 uncultured Rhodospirillaceae bacterium | reverse complement strand
GCTTCGTCGACTGGACCATGGGCCTGAGGACGATGACGCTGGGCTATAATTGCCGCGCCGTCGATGATGCCGCCATCGCGCAAATCCGCAAGGGCAACAACTTCGGCAGGCCGTCCTTCATCGAGACAGAATTGGCCCGGGATCTGGTGGAACTCATCCCTTCAGCGGAAATGGTCAAGTTCGCCAAGAACGGATCGTCGGTGACCACCGCCGCGGTGAAGTTGGCACGAGCCTTCACGGGCCGTCCGCATGTGGCATTCTGTCGGGATCACCCGTTCTTCTCGTATGACGACTGGTTCATTGGCGCCACTGTCTGCGACGGCGGCATTCCGCCCGCCCACGTCGCCCATTCATTCGGGTTTTCCTACAATGACATCGCCAGCGTGGAACAAGCGTTCCAGGAACATCCGGGGAAAATAGCCGCCGTCATCATGGAAGCCTGCACCATCGAGCCGCCGCGGGACAATTTCCTGCAAGCGGTTCAGGCCCTGTGCCGGCGGGAAGGCGCGCTATTAATCCTCGATGAGATGATCACCGGGTTTCGCTTCGCAATTCCGGGCGCCCAGGCCTTTTTCGGCCTTGAGCCCGATATCTGCACCTTCGGCAAGGGGATCGCTAACGGCTATTCGGTCAGCGTCCTGGCAGGTCGGCGTGACATCATGAGGTTGGGCGGGCTTCATCACGACGAGAAGCGGGTCTTCCTGATTTCCACCACCCACGGCGCCGAGAACAGCGGCCTGGCGGCGGCGAGGGCGTGCCTGCGGATATTCCGCGAGCAACCGGTCATCGAGCATCTATGGTCGGTGGGGCGCCGACTGATGGATGGAATGGCCGAAGCCGCCCGTGATGCTGGGGTTGCCGAGCAGTTCCAACTGGTAGGCTATCCCTGCAGCCCTGGCTATATGACGCGCGACCGCCACGGCGCTGTGTCCCTCGAGTTCCGCACGCTCTTCATGCAGGAGATGATCCGGCGCGGTGTCCTCATGAATTACATCGTTCCCTCCTTCGCCCATGGCGATGCCGAATTGAATAAGACCCTCGAGGCGACCCGCGCGGCGCTAGCGATCTATGCTTGCGCCCTGGATGACGGTGTCGGGTGCCACCTCGAGGGACCATCCATCCGCCCGGTCTTTCGCCCCTATAATTGAGTTCTCCCCAATTGATGGCATGAGCAAGTTTCTCTTCATCGCGCGCCGAATGATGGACTTGGACCATCATTATCCCGTCATCCATGCCCTTCTGGGGCGAGGGAATGATGTTCTTTTCTATTCCAAAGCAGGTGTACATATCGACGCCCACCCGGCTTTCGCTCTGCTCAAGGGAAATCTGGCACTGGGACATGTCGACAATGTCCTGTTTCCAGGCAACTGGGCTGCCCTCCGGAAGGCCGTCGGGCCGCTTCGCGGGCCGAGCCGATTGCTGTTAGAACTGGCCGTCTCGCGCTTCCTGAAGCGCGCAGCTCCCGACGCAATATGCCTGGATTGGCAGCAGTATTCTTGCCCGATCGGCACGACATTCGCCCGTTTCGGGCGCCGTGTCGGTGTGCCGGTGATTGCCTTGCCGCATGGTGTCGACACTGTAACCGACCCCAAATACCTCGGCCAGATCCCGTCCTATGAAGGTT
>CAJANL010000035.1 GCA_903941105.1 uncultured Rhodospirillaceae bacterium | reverse complement strand
GAGTGTCGCGACGGCACGTCGACCCTGGTGCTGAAGACGTGCTTCCGGAAGAAGGTGTAGCTATTATACTACATCCCGGTGAGCGCAACCGATCACCGGAGCCCTCAAGTGCCGGGCGGGTTTCTCCAAAACCCTTGGCTCCCGCGGCACGAGCCGCGCGGCGCCTTGCGCCTAACCGCATCTCGATGAGTCGACTTCATCGAGATGCGGTATTAGGTCAGCGCCTCGTCCAGCGCCGACCTGAATCGCGCCAGCATTTCCTCGATTTCGGCCGTGGTGATGATCAGGGGCGGAGCGAAGGCCACCGAGTCGCCCATGGCGCGCAGGATCAGGCCGTGCGCCTGCGCCCTGGCCGCCACCCGGGCGCCCATGCCCAGCGCCTGGTCAAAGGGGGTGCGGGCGTCCTTGTCCGCCACCAGTTCCACCGCCCCGATCAGTCCGACGCCGCGCGCTTCGCCCACCAGCGGGTGCTGTTGCAGGGCGCGCAGGCCGTCCTGAAGTGCCGGCGCCACCTGGCGCACATGGGACAGGATGTCGCGTTCGGCGTAGATGGCGAGCGTCTCCAGCGCCACCGCCGCCGCCACCGGGTGGCCGCCATAGGTGTAGCCGTGGCCGAAGATGCCGATGCGGCCGGATTCCTCCATCACCGGGCGGTAGACCTCGTCCGAGACCAGCAGCGCCGAGATGGGCTGGTAGCCCGACGACAGCCCCTTGGCCACCGTCATCATGTCGGGGCGGATGCCGTAGGTGTCGCAGCCGAACATGGCGCCGGTGCGGCCGAAGCCGCAGATGACCTCGTCCACCACCAGCAGGACGTCGTATTTCCGCAGCACCGCCTGGATCTTGTCGAAATAGCCGCGCGGCGGCACGATGACGCCGCCGGCCCCCATTACCGGTTCGGCGAAGAAGGCGGCGACGGTGTCGGGACCTTCGGCCAGGATCAGCGCCTCCAGCTCCTCGGCCAGGCGGGTGGAGAACTGCTCCTCGCTCTCGCCGGGATGGCCGAAGCGGTAGTGATGCGGGCAGCCGGCGCGCAGGATGCCGGGCAGCGGCAGGTCGAACGAGCGCTGGTTGTTGGGCAGGCCGGTCAGCGAGGCGGTCATCACCGTGACGCCGTGATAGGCCTTCTCGCGGGCAATGAGCTTCTTCTTGTCGGGCAGTCCCCGCGCGTTGTTGCGGTACCAGATCAGCTTGACGGCGGTGTCGTTGGCCTCCGAGCCCGAATTGGCCAGGAACACCTTTGACATCTTGCCCGGCGCCATCTCCAGCAGCCGCGCCGACAGCGCTGTCGCCGGGTCGTGGGTCTTCGAGCCGAACAGGTGGTAGAAGGGCAACTGCCGCATCTGCCGGGTGGCGGCCTCCACCAGTCGCTCCTCGCCCCAGCCCAGCGAGGTGCACCACAGGCCGGCCAGCCCCTCGATGTAGTCGCGCCCGGCCTCGTCGAACACGCGCACCCCCTCGCCGCGCACGATGACCAGCGGCCCGGTCTCGGCGTGGCGCACCAGATTGGTGTAGGGGTGCAGGACGGCGGCGAGGTCGTTATCGCTGATGGTGCTCATGGTTTGGTGTGCGTCTTCATGCGGTAGGCATAGACATAGAGGTCGGAATCGGCCGGTTGGCCAGAAGCCGCCTTGGTGCGGCGCGTGGTGCGGAAGTAGTCGACGATCTCGTGCGCTTCGTACTCGTCCTTGGACAGGCGGCAGACCCAGGCATCGCCCTTGTCCTTCAGCTTGTGCTTGCCGAACAGACACGCCTTGGGGCTGGCGGTGAAGCCCACGTACCATTCGCCGAAACTGCCGCCATTGCGGGCGATATAATCCTCGATGTCGTCGATGATCTCCGAGCGCGACTTGGCCGCCATGACGTTCTCTCCCACAACTCGCGGGTAGAATAACTCCAGTTCAGGACGGGCTCAACCGGCTAGCTAGCGCAGCCACGTGGTGACGGTGCCGGTATCCAGCCGGACCTCGACGATGCGGTGGTTGTTGGTGTCGCTGACCAGCAGGCGAAAGGCGCCGTCGGAGGCGATGCCGGCGGGTTCGGACAGCGGCTCGCACGCGCCCTCGCCGCACAGGTCGAGGTCGGAGACGGTTTCCTGACCGAGATCAATCAGCCGCAGGGTGCCGTTGTAGCTGTCGGCCACCACCAGCCGCTTGCCGTCGAGCCAGGTCAGGCCGAGGGGATGCTGCAACCGGGCCTCGGCCAGGGTGCCGTTGTCGTGTCCGAAGTCGAACAGCCCGGCGCCGACGATGGTTTCCACCAGCGGCGTTCCCTCCAGCGCCAGCCGCCGCACCGCCGAAGTCTCGCTGTCGGCGAAATACAGCACGGTGCCGTCGGGTGACAATGCGAGGCCACTGGGCTGGGCCAGCATGGCGTGCTCGCCGCAGCCGTCGACGATGGCCTCGCCGCCGCCGCCGGCCAGGGCGCGCACCATCCCGGTGTCGAGGTCCAGCACGCCGATCTGGTGGGTGCCGGCATTGGCGAACAACAACTGCCCGTTCATCAGCTCCAGGTCCCAGGGTGAGGCCAGGGCGGTGCCGCCACCGGGCTCGGCCAGGCTCAAGGCGGTGCCGCGCACCCCGATGCCGGCCAGGGTGGTGACCTGCCCGCCGCTGCGGTCGATGCGGCGGATGGCGTGGTTGCGGGTGTCGGCGACATAGATGGCCGCAGCCTCGCAGGCCAGGCCTTCGGGGCCGTTGAAGGTGGCCCCGGCGCCGTCCTCGAAGCCGGCCGTGCCGGTACCGTACCGGTGCAACTCGGCGCCGTCGTCGTCCACCACCACGATCTGGTTGTGTCCGGTGTCGGCGATGGCCCACCCCTTGCGCCCATCCCCCAACGGGCAGGGCTTGATCTTGCCGGGGAAGCGCAGGCGGCCATTGGTCTTGAAGGTGGTGCCGGCGGTGTCCCGCGGCAGTGCCGCCGGACCCATCTCGCCGCGCTCCCAGAACTGGCGGACCATGTCGCCGACGCCTTGCAGCAGCATGTCGGGATTGGGCTCGCCGGCAATCTGGCCGATGATCCAGCCGTCGGGCGAGATCAGCACCAGCGTCGGCCACGCTCGGATGCAATACTCGTCCCACAGGACCATGTGCGGATCGTGTACCACCGGATGGGTGACGCCGTAGCGCTCCACCGCGGCGGCCAGGGCGTCGAGGTCGCGTTCATGGTCGAATTTCGGGCTGTGGACGCCAATCACCGCCACGTCGTTGGGGAAACCCTCCTCGATCCGCTTGAGGGTCGGCAGGACGTGGAAACAGTTGATGCAGCAGAACGTCCAGAAATCCAGGATGACCAGCCGCCCCTTGAGGTCGGACAGGCTCAGCGGGCGGATGACGTTCAGCCAGTCCAGTCCGGCACGGTCGAAGTCGGGGGCGCGGGTGATGCCGAACATGGTTGGGCCTCGCCGAAGGTAATACCTTGTATAAGGCCATAAGCCGGCGCAGTTGCAAGGGCGGAAGGGCCGGTCTGCGGGGACAGCGGGTAGTGCGCCGGCCGGCGGGGGTCTATAATGGTCCTACCAATCCCCCGGAGGTCCGTCATGGCTTACAAGGATATTCTGGTCCAGGTGGACAACGCCCCCCAGTGTGCCGAGCGGCTGGGGGTGGCGGCCCGCTTGGCGGCTCGCTGTCAGGGCCACCTGATCGCACTCAATGTGCGCACCCGAGCGGCAATGCCGCAATACATCCGGGCGCAATTCGAGAACATCGATGACGTGCGCGAACACTGGAACGCCGAGGCCGCCCGGACCACCCGCGCCATGGTCGACGCCGCCGCCGGCTCTGTCGGCGCCTCGGTGGAATGGCGCGATGTCTCGGGTGATATGGCCGCGACGGTGGCGTTGCACGCCCGCTACGCCGACGTCACCGTCATCGGTCAATCCGAGGAGTCCGAGCCCGGCGAGCGTCCCTTGGCCGACACTTTGATCCTCGATGTCGGCCGGCCGGTGATCGTGGTGCCTTATGCCGGTCGCTTCCCCACCGTCGGCGAGCGCGTGCTGGTGGGGTGGAACGGCAGCCGCGAGGCGACCCGTGCCGTGCACGATGCGCTGCCGCTGCTGCTGGGGGCCCAGCTGGTGCATGTCATGGCCGTCAATCCCAGGGGTGGCATGGCCGGCCACGGCGACATTCCCGGCGCCGACATCTGCCTGCACCTGTCGCGTCACGGCGTCAATGCGGTGTGCGAGCACATCCAGTCCGACGATCTCAATGTCGGCGAGATGCTGCTCAGCCGCGCCGCCGACGAGGATGCCGATCTCATCGTCATGGGTGCCTACGGCCGGTCGCGGCTGCGCGAGCTGGTGCTGGGCGGCGCCACCCGCCACCTGTTGCGGCACATGACGGTGCCGGTGCTGTTGAGCCACTGAGGCCCTTATGCCCTCCCCCACCGGGGGAGGGCATTGGCCAATTCTACCGTCCCAGCAGGCCCTTGACCGCGTCGCCCGCACCGGCGGCGCCGCCGGTGACCTTTTCCAGGGTCTTCTTGCCCAGGTCGCCGACGTTGACCATCATCTTGGAGCCGGCGTCCATGGAGGCCTTGCTCAGGGCGTCCATGATCTGGCCGGCCACCTCGGCGCCGGTGGCGCCGTTGCTCTTGCGGCCGATGCCGGTCAGCTTGATGTCGGGCAGGGGGCTCGACATGGAACCGGTGGGTATGGGGGT
>CAJANL010000034.1 GCA_903941105.1 uncultured Rhodospirillaceae bacterium | reverse complement strand
GCCTCGGCGGATGGGACGGGTATCCCAGAACAAAGCCCGGCCCGATAACGATGGCCGAGGGGCTCAAAGTCTTCCAAGCCATCGTCATCGGCTGGAACGTCCGCGATGTGTGAATCGACTAGCGCGAAGGCGGGGGGCCATGTTGGGGCAAGGACTGGCATTTGCCCCCATATGCTGTGCTGCCGGATGCATGGATTCCCGCCTTCGCGGGAATGACGAAAGAAAAGTTGAGTTTTTCCGCACCCTGCTAAAACCGCCGGGTGGACGAACTGGGGTAAAATACGCTGCGTGAAATGAAATCTGCATCCGACGCCGCAAGAGCCCTGTTTTACACTCTTGACCGCTTTGTCGCCTCACCTGTCGAACCAGTCAGAGGCTTCTATATGCGTGCTGAAGTGTTACCAGCCATCTCCCATAAGTGGCAGAAGGCACTTTTGTGCGTGCAAAGCTTCAAGCCCTCCTACGACAGGCTGCGGGACGCGGGCTTTCGAGTGGAGCACGATCTCGCTGGGGACGGCTTCGACCTTGGCCTGTGCTTGATCACGAAGCACAAGATGGAGAACCTTTCAAACCTGGGGCGAGCATGGGCGGCACTCCGTCCCGGCGGCACTTTGGTCTGTGCCGGCGGCAAGGACGTAGGCATCGCTTCCATCGAGCGCGCCTTCAAGTCTGTGATCGCCGAACCATCCTCTCTTTCCAAGCATCACTGCAAGATACTGTGGGGAGTGCGCAGCGACGATGTTCCCCCGGAGATTTCGCAATGGGTTGATGGCGGCCGCCTGCAGATCGTTCCGGGCACTGGCTGCTGGTCCCGACCAGGGGTGTACAACTGGAACAAGGTCGATGCCGGGTCGGCCCTGCTGGCCGAACACCTGCCCGGTGATTTGCACGGGCGGGTGGCTGATTTGGGCGCAGGATGGGGATATTTGTCGCTGAAGCTCATGGAGCGTCACAGCGACATCGTCTCCCTGGACCTGTATGAGGCCGAATGGCTTGCCCTGGAGGCGGCAAAGACCAATCTGGGGCGCGTTGCCGTCACCACCAGACTTGGCTTTCACTGGCATGATGTCGCGAAAGGTCTGCCGGAGGCCGCCTTCGATGCAGTGGTGACGAACCCGCCATTCCATGAAGGCAAGGCCGTGGACATCGAACTGGGGCGAAAATTTATCACGTCGGCCGCCAAATCACTGATTGCCGGCGGCAGACTGATTCTTGTCGCCAATCGGCAATTGCCCTACGAAGCGACACTGAATTCCAACTTCAGCTCATTCAGCGTCCTGCAGGAGAATTCCCTCTACAAGGTAATTTCAGCAAGGCGTTAGGTTCGGGTCATGTCCCGTTGCCGAGTGCGGCCCGGCGGTGTCGTACCCGGCGACCCCGGCTGCGATGACGGCCCAGGCCTGGGCCATGGCGGTGAAGACCGTCTCGTTCAGCGATATGGCCCACGCCCGCAGCCTCGCCCTCAACCCCATGCGCAACAGTGGCATCACCAACGTTGCGCAAGCCCTTTGGAGCGGTGCTCTGACCCTCGATCCTATCCTTGTATAATACAACTCGATCGGCATTGAACAGCCCTGGGTAAACCCGTTAATATAACGCTCCATATAGTTTTGATGGAATTCTCCAGCCTTCGTCGCTTTGCCGCCCACTCCGCTCTGAAGTTGGCAAACCATGGGTTGGATGTGAGACGGTTGACTTAATTTTGTCCGGGGCCGAACTGGATCGAAATTGGTTTGGTGGAATGGCGGCTCCGCCGAAATGTGGACGTGCGACACGTGCCCTGGGCTGGCTGATGAGTTGCCTTCGCCAACGCCACTTGAGCCGGTCGTTTACGTCGCGTCGGAAGGGTAGCATCTTACCATCCGATCCGCCCGGTTGCTTCCCGGGCGCGGGCATGGCAAAACATGGCCGGCCCCGTGGGTGGCCTGACTACGAAGGAGTTCGATGATGGCGCGTCGCGTACGCAAGGCGGTTTTTCCGGTCGGCGGCATGGGCACTCGCTTCCTGCCCGCCACCAAGGCCATGCCGAAGGAAATGCTGCCGGTGGTGGACAAGCCGCTGATCCAGTACGCGGTGGAAGAGGCCGCCGCCGCCGGCATCGAGCACTTCATCTTCGTCACCGGCCGCGGCAAGGCAGCGCTCGAAGATCATTTCGACCACAACCCCGACCTTGAGCGCACCCTGAAGGAGCGCGGCAAGTTCGATCTGGTCGAGGCGGTCACCAGCTGGATGCCCAAGTCGGGCCAGATCAGCTACACCCGCCAGCAGGAGCCCATGGGCCTCGGCCACGCCGTGTGGTGCGCCCGCGACCTGGTGGACGAGGAGCCCTTCGCGGTGTTGCTGCCCGACGACCTGATCCTCGCCCGCACCCCCTGCCTCAAGCAGATGGTGGCGGTGCATACCGAGGTCGGCGGCCATGTGGTCGCGGTCTCCGACGTGCCGCGCGAGCACACCAAGCGCTATGGCATCCTCGACGTGGAATTCGACAACGGCCGCATCGCCAAGGCCAAGGGCCTGGTGGAGAAGCCCGACCCCGAAGTGGCGCCCTCGACCCTGTCCATCATCGGCCGCTACATCCTGCACCCGGCGGTGTTCGAGGTGCTCGACCGCAAGGAGAAGGGAGCAGGCGGCGAGATCCAGTTGACCGACGCCATCGCCCAGACCATCGGCATGGTGCCGTTCCACGGCCTGCGCTTCGAGGGCAAGCGGTTCGACTGCGGCGACAAGGTGGGCTGGCTGGAAGCCAACATTGCCTTCGCCCTCGAACGCGACGACATGAGTGCCGCTGTTCGCGAAGCGCTCGGCCAGTTCAAGATCTAATCAGGGGAAAGACAGCGTCATGCGCATCGCCATGATCGGCACCGGCTATGTGGGCCTGGTGTCGGGGACCTGCTTCTCGGAGTTCGGCATCCAGGTCACCTGCGTCGACAAGGACGCCGGAAAAATCGAGCTGCTGCATCGGAACGTCATGCCCATCTACGAGCCGGGCCTCGACGAGCTGGTGGCCTCCAACGTCAAGGCCGGGCGGCTGTCCTTCACCACCGACCTGAAAGCCGCCGTCAAGGACGCCGACGCGGTATTCATCGCGGTGGGCACGCCGTCGCGGCGCGGCGACGGCCATGCCGACCTGTCCTATGTCTACGGCGCCGCCGAAGAGATCGCCGACGCCATGGACGGCTATACGGTGATCATCACCAAGTCGACCGTGCCGGTGGGCACCGGCGACGAGGTGGAAAAAATCATCCGGGCACGCCGACCCGACGCCGAGTTCGACGTGGTCTCCAACCCGGAATTCCTGCGCGAGGGTTCGGCCATCAACGACTTCATGCGTCCCGATCGGGTGGTGCTGGGCACCGACTCCGAGCGGGCGCGCGCCGTGATGAAGCAGATCTACCGGGTGCTGTACCTGATCGAGGCGCCCATCGTCTTCACCTCGCGCCGCACCTCCGAACTGATCAAGTACGCCGGCAACACCTTCCTCGCCACCAAGATCACCTTCATCAACGAGATCGCCGACCTGTGCGAGAAGGTGGGCGCCGACGTGCACGACGTCGCCAAGGGCATCGGGCTCGACGGCCGCATCGGCAAGAAGTTCCTCCACCCCGGCCCCGGCTACGGCGGGTCGTGCTTCCCCAAGGACACCCTGGCGCTGGTGCGCACCGCCCGCGACTATCACGCCCCCTTGCGCATCATCGAGACGGTGGTGGCGGTCAACGACGAGCGCAAGAAGCAGATGGCCGAACGCGTCGTCGCCGCCTGCGGCGGTTCGGTCAAGGGCAAGACGGTGGCGGTGCTGGGCCTGACCTTCAAGCCCAACACCGACGACATGCGCGACAGCCCCTCGCTCGACATCATTCCCGCCCTGAAGGCTGCCGGCGCCACCGTGCGCGCCTATGACCCCGAGGGCATGGCCGAGGCCAGGAAGCTGCTGCCCGAGATCGAGTATCGCGACGACGCCTATTCGATCATGGAGGGCGCCGACTGCCTGGTGATCGTCACCGAATGGAACGAGTTCCGCGCCCTCGACCTCAAGCGGGTCAAACAGTTGCTCAGGTCGCCGGCGGTGGTGGACCTGCGCAATCTCTACATCCCCGACGAGATGCGGGCGGCGGGCTTCACCTACAGCAGCATCGGCCGCCCGTAGGCCATTGCCCCTCGCCGGGCGGGCGCATCCGCGCCCTTGGCCGCCGCCGCAAGGGCGGCTGAATTACCCCTACTCCAGCGCCTGCTTGAGCGCCGCCGAGGCCGCCCAGGGGGCCAGCGGCAGGGCGGCGGCGAGGATGCCGGCCAGGATCAGCAGGTGCGGCCCGGTGGACAGCCCGGTGACCGCGGCGTCGATGGCGCCGACTCCGAAGATCAGCACCGGGATGTAGAGCGGCAGGATCAGCAGCGACAGCAGCACGCCGCCGCGGCGGGCGCCCAGCACCAAGGCGGCGCCGACGGCGCCCACCAGCGACAGGGTCGGCGTTCCCAGCGCCATGGCCAGCAGCAGGGTGCCGAAGCCGTCGGCGTTCATGTGCAGCAGCACCGCCAGCACCGGCGCCGCCAGCAACAGCGGCAGACCGGTGGTCAACCAGTGCGCCGTCACCTTGGCCGCCACCACCACGCTCAACGGCGCCGGGGTCAGCACCAGCAATTCCAGCGAGCCGTCCTCGTAATCGGCCTGGAACAGGCGATCCAGCGACAACATCGAGGCCAGCAGGGCGGTGACCATCAGCACTCCGGCCGAGACCCGCTCCAGGATATTGACCTCGGGGCCGATGCCGAACGGGAACAGCACCACCGTCAGCACGAAGAACGTCACCACCATGACGCTGTCCGAGCCCTGGCGCAGCGCCAGCCGCAGGTCGCGGCGGACGATTTCGAGGAAGCGGCTCATGACTCGTCCTCGTCGGCGGCGGCGAATTGGTCGAGGTGAAGCTCGACGGCGCCCGGCAGGTCGATATCGGCGTGGGTCGACAGCACCACCATGCCGCCGGCAGCGCGGTGCTCGGCCAGGACCGCCTCCAGCGTCTTGATGGAGGCGCGATCGAGCGCCGTGGTCGGTTCGTCGAGCAGCCACAGCGGCGAGGGCGCCGCCAGCAGGCGGGCGAGATTGGTGCGGCGCTTCTGCCCGGCCGACAGCATCTTGCCCGGCATTGCCGCCAGATGGCCGAGGCCGAACCGCTCCAGTGCCACCTCGACGGCGCGGCCGGCGGTGGCGGCATGGGGCTCATGCAGGCGGGCCCAGAAGCCGAGATTCTCGGCAACGGTCAGCACCGGCTTCACCGCATCGTGGTGGCCGAGGTAGTGGGTGCGGCCAGCATGGGCCTCGGGGTCGTCGGCCACCGTGGCGCCACCCCAGGACAGGGTGCCGACGGCCGGCTTCAGCAGCCCGGCCATCACCCGCAGCAGGCTCGACTTGCCCGACCCGTTCGGCCCCAGCAGCACCAGGGCGCCACCCGCCTCGACCGTGAAGCCCAGCCCGGCGAACACCACCCGCCCGCCGCGGATGCAGCCCAGCCTGGTCCCCGAGAAAATGGCGGCGGTCTTGATCATGGCGGGCAAAATGGCAGATATCGAACGGCAAGCCAAGCGGGGCACCGCAGGTCCCTATTTCCGCATGAAAACAGGGCAGCGCGGTGCGGGCGGGTTCCTCCCTCCCCGAACGGATGGTCAGGCTGGACTCTCGGGGCGTTTCATGGTGTAAGCTTCGACTAACCATTGGCGCCATCCGGCAGCCCGTTTTTGCCATATCCAAGCGGAGGAAGCCCCGTGCTTGAAGCCTATCGCCAGCATGTTGCCGAGCGTGCCGCGCTCGGCATCCCGCCCCTGCCGTTATCGGCCGAGCAGACCGAGGCGCTGGTCGCCCTGCTGAAGTCCCCGCCCAAAGGCGAGGAGCAGGCTCTGGTCGAGCTGATCACCTACCGGGTGCCGGCCGGCGTCGATGATGCCGCCAAGGTCAAGGCCGCCTTCCTCGAAGCCGTCGCCAAGCGCACCGTGACGTGTCCGCTGATCAATTGCGTGCGGGCGACCGAGTTGCTCGGCACCATGCTGGGCGGCTTCAACATCAAGCCGCTGGTCGATCTGCTGGGCGACGCCGAATGCGCCGCCGCCGCCGCCGCCGGCCTCAAGACCACCTTGCTGATGTTCGACTATTTCCACGACGTCAAGGCGCTGGCCGACGCGGGCAACGCCCATGCCAAGGGCGTCATCCAGTCCTGGGCCGACGCCGAGTGGTTCACCTCGCGCGCCGCGGTGCCGGAAAGCCTGACCGTCACCGTGTTCAAGGTGACCGGCGAGACCAACACCGACGACCTGTCGCCGGCCCCCGACGCCTGGACCCGCCCCGACATTCCGCTGCACGCCCTGGCCATGCTGAAGAATCCCCGCCCCGGCATCGAGCCGGAGGAGCCCGGCGCCAAGGGGCCGATGAAGCAGCTTGAGGCGCTGAAGGCCAAGGGTCATCTGGTGGCCTATGTCGGCGACGTGGTGGGCACCGGCTCGTCGCGCAAGTCGGCGACCAATTCCGTGCTGTGGTTCACCGGCGAGGACATTCCCTACGTCCCCAACAAGCGTTTCGGCGGCGTCTGCCTGGGCACCAAGATCGCTCCCATCTTCTACAACACCATGGAAGATGCCGGCGCCCTGCCCATCGAGCTCGACGTCAACCAGCTCGACATGGGCGACGTGGTCGAACTGCGTCCCTATGACGGCAAGGCGCTGAAGAACGGCAAGGTGGTCTCCGAGTTCAAGGTGAAGTCGGAGGTCATCTTCGACGAGGTGCGCGCCGGCGGCCGCATCCCCTTGATCATCGGACGCGGCCTGACCGCCAAGGCGCGCGAGGCCCTGGGCCTGCCGCCCTCGACCCTGTTCCGCCTGCCGTCCTCGCCGGCCGATTCGGGCAAGGGCTACACCCTGGCACAGAAGATGGTGGGACGCGCCTGCGGCCTGCCCGAGGGCACCGGCGTGCGTCCCGGCACCTATTGCGAGCCGCGCATGACCACGGTGGGGTCGCAGGACACCACCGGCCCCATGACCCGCGACGAGCTGAAGGACTTGGCCTGCCTCGGCTTCTCCGCCGATCTGGTGATGCAGTCGTTCTGCCACACCGCCGCCTATCCCAAGCTGGTGGACGTGGCCACCCACCGCGACCTGCCGGCCTTCATCAGCACCCGCGGCGGCGTGGCGCTGCGTCCGGGTGACGGCGTCATCCACTCCTGGCTCAACCGCCTGCTGATGCCCGATACCGTCGGCACCGGTGGTGACTCCCACACCCGCTTCCCCATCGGCATCTCGTTCCCGGCCGGCTCGGGGCTGGTGGCCTTCGCCGCCGCCACCGGGGTAATGCCGCTCGACATGCCGGAATCGATCCTGGTGCGCTTCAAGGGCGCCATGCAGCCGGGCGTGACGTTGCGCGATCTGGTCAACGCCATCCCGCTCTACGCCATCCGCGCCGGCCTGCTGACGGTCGAGAAGAAGGGCAAGAAGAACGCCTTCTCCGGCCGCATCCTGGAGATCGAGGGCCTGCCCGACCTCAAGGTCGAGCAGGCGTTCGAGTTGTCCGACGCTTCGGCCGAGCGCTCGGCGGCGGCCTGCACCGTGCGGCTCAACCAGGCGCCGATCATCGAGTACATGCGCTCGAACATCACCCTGATGAAGTGGATGATCGCCGGCGGCTACGCCGATCGCCGCACCCTGGAGCGCCGCATCCAGTCGATGGAGGCGTGGATCGCCAAGCCCGAGCTGCTGGCCCCCGACGCCAACGCCGAGTACGCGGCGATCATCGAGATCGATCTCGCCGACATCAAGGAGCCCATCGTCGCCTGCCCGAACGATCCCGACGACGTCAAGCTGCTGTCCGAGGTTGCCGGCAACGCCATCGACGAGGTGTTCATCGGCTCGTGCATGACCAATATCGGCCACTTCCGCGCCGCCGCCAAGGTGCTGGACGGCAAGTCCGACATCCCGACCCGGCTGTGGATCGCGCCGCCCACCAAGATGGACGCCATGATTCTCAACGAAGAGGGCTACTACAGCATCCTCGGCAAGTCCGGCGCCCGCATGGAGATGCCCGGCTGTTCGTTGTGCATGGGCAATCAGGCGCAGATTCGCAAGGGCTCGACCGCCATGTCGACCTCGACGCGGAACTTCCCCAACCGCCTGGGCATCGACACCCAGGTCTATCTCGGTTCGGCCGAGCTGGCGGCGGTGTGCGCCCTGATGGGCAAGATCCCGACGCCGGCCGAGTATCAGGCCCAGGTCAGCGGCATCAACGCCAAGGCGGCCGAGATCTATCGCTACATGAACTTCGACCAGATCGCCGCCTTCCGCGACGTGGCGGCGACGGTCACGATTTAGGACACGGCAGCGACACGAAAGCCCCCGCCGGGAAGCCGGCGGGGGCTTTTTCGTGCGGGATCGGAAAATCCGGCCCGGCGAGGACGGGATGGCGGTGCTGGTCAACTCGTGCCGTTGTCGGAGACGATCCGCTGCCGGCCAGCAGAGGCGAAATAACCTCCTTCGCCGGAGCTGGCTGCAGTCGGCCGCATCCAGAGGTGCTGCGCCCCCTCAATAGCGACGTGGCGCAGTCTCTGATGGGCTCGGAGACCTTCGGGCAGTTGACGTCGCGAGAGTCCGGGTGGGCCCCGTTCCTGCGAACGGGGCCCATTTTCGGCTTCTCGTCTTCCAAGATTAGGCGACGGCCGCCGAGTTCTTGGCGATGATCTCGTCGGCTACCTGCCTCGGCACTGGTTCATAGCGCGAGAACTCCATCGTGTAGGAGGCTCGGCCCGACGTCATGCCACGGAGATGCCCGATATAGCCGAACATCTCGGACAGCGGCACGATCGCTTCGACGGCGATGTTGTGGCCGCGTTCCGACTGTCCCTGCACCATGCCGCGGCGGCGGTTGATGTCGCCGATGATGTCGCCCAGATGATCGTCGGGCGAAACGACTTCGACCTTCATCATCGGTTCGAGCAGGACCGGCGCGCAACGCTTGATTCCTTCACGGAAGCAGGCCTTGGCGGCGATTTCAAAGGTCAGTGCGTTCGAATCGACGTCGTGATACTTGCCGTCAACCAGGGTCGCGCTGAAATCGACCGTCGGATAACCGGCCAGCACGCCGTCTTCCTTCTGGAGCTCCAGGCCCTTGCCCACCGACGGCACGTATTCCCTGGGGACCGAACCGCCAACCGTTTCGTCGACGAACTTGAAGCCCTCGCCGCGTTCCACCGGCGCGAAGACGATCTTCACTTCGGCGAACTGGCCAGAACCGCCCGTCTGCTTCTTGTGGGTGTAGGTGTGGGTGAAGCTCTGGGTGATCGTTTCCCGATAGGCGACCTGCGGCTTGCCCATATTGCCTTCGACGCCGAACTCGGTCCGCATGCGGTCGAGGGTGACTTCGAGATGCAATTCGCCCATGCCGCGCAGGATGGTCTGACCGGTTTCACGATCGGTTTCCAGACGCAGCGAGGGATCGGCCCGGACCATCTTGCCGAGCGCCATGCCGAACTTTTCCTGATCGTTCTTGGTCTTCGCCTCGACCGAGACGCTGATCACCGGCTCGGGGAAACGCATGCGCTCCAGGATGACGGGGTTCGCGGAATCGCACAGCGTGTCGCCGGTTTCGGTTTCCGACAACGAGACGAGCGCGACGATGTCACCGGCCCGCGCCTCTTCGATCGGATGGGGTTCCTTGGCGAACATTTCCACCATGCGGCCGATCTTCTCGCGCTTGCCGCGCGTCGAGTTCATGACCGAGGCGCCCTTGGTCAGCACGCCGGAATAGACGCGGATGAAGGTCAGCGCGCCGTAGGCGTCGTTGATGACCTTGAACGCCAGGGCGGAGAAGGGCTCATCGTCCGAGCAGTTGCGTTCGCCATTGGGTTCACCGTCGGCGTCGACCGTCTTGATGGATTCCACGTCGGTGGGCGCCGGCAGCAGATCGACGACGGCGTCGAGAACCTGCTGAACGCCCTTGTTCTTGTAGGAGGAACCGCAGAGGACCGGCGTGAAGGAGCTGTTGAGGGTGCCCTTGCGGATGCAGGAACGCAGCTGATCCGGGGTCGGGTCTTCGCCGGTCTCCAGATAGGCCTCCATCAGAGCCTCGTCCTGCTCCAACGCGGTGTCGATTAGTTCCTGGCGGAGCGCCGGAATGGCGGCCAGATTATCGAGGTCTTCCATCACCGTGATGCCGAGCTTCTGGGCGAGGTCGTCGGTGACCGGCAAGATTTCCCACTGGGCATCCTTGTCGTCGGACGACCAGACCAGAGCCTTCATCTCGACCAGGTCGACCATGCCACGGAAATTTTCTTCCGATCCCAGCGGAACTTGGTAAACCAATGGGCGCGCGCCCAGCCGATTGCGAATCATGTCGACGCAACGACGGAAATTGGCGCCGGAGCGGTCCATCTTGTTGACGTAGCAGAGGCGTGGCACGTTGTAGTTGTCGGCCAGGCGCCAATTGGTTTCGGACTGCGGTTCAACGCCGGCAACGCCGTCGAACACGACCACCGCACCGTCGAGGACCCGAAGCGAACGGTTCACTTCGATGGTGAAGTCGACGTGGCCGGGGGTGTCGATGACGTTGATCTTCTTGTCACGCCAAAAGGCCGAGACGGCGGCACTCTGGATCGTGATGCCGCGCTTCTGTTCCTGCTCCAGATAATCGGTCGTGGTTGACGTCTTCAGGTCTTTGGTGTCGTGAATGTCGACGATCGTGTGCTTGCGTCCGGTATAGTAGAGGATGCGCTCGGTCGTCGTGGTCTTGCCAGCATCGACGTGAGCGATGATTCCGATGTTTCGGATATCTGCGAGGGGGGTGGAACGGGGCATCAATTATTCCATTGCGTTAAGGTCGAATTCGACTCGGTTGGTGCGAAACGTAGGGAAAGCTCTTCCGTTCCACAGCCCAGCTGCGGTGGCTAATACGGATTCGGAGATGGCGCAAGAGGTGTTTTTATGACAGGGGGGTGGTGCGCGCTTTGGAATGGTCGCGGCCCCGATTTTGCGACGCCAAGAAGGGGGGCTGGCGGGGGGCGGAATGGTGATCGAACGGCCACGACGGCGGAGGGATTCGAGGTCGCGTCCCATCAAGTGGTGCAGGAGCGGAGCCGACGGGTCGCGCACCGAGCGGTAGCGGATGGCCGCCAGGTGGGCGCTGCGTGCGGCGTCAGCCAGCGCCGGGCACCGCTCCTCAACGCCAGGCCCCCGTGAACATCGACGAATGCAGCAGTCGATGCCGCGAGCCCTGTCACCGCCGTGGATCGGGAACCTGAGGATGTCCCGCGTAACTGTCGCGCACCAGCGCGGAATCGTCCCGTCATGCAGCTCCGCCACAAGGCCGGGCGATCATGGCTACTGTTTGTTTACAACGCATTTACCAAAACAGCAGAACCATTGTTGATGTTGGCACAATTCATTATAATCATTGCGGCTTTTACTCTGTTGTCGCGATGAAAATTCGTGGCATAATCTCGGCGAGTGATTGGGAGGCCGCACGACCGGTGGAGCAGACCATGGATATGACGATACTGGAGATGGTTCTCACCGCTTGCAACGAAGCGGCGCACGATTGTCCGGCGCAGGGGCGCTGTGGCGACGTTGCCCATGCCCTGGCGGGCTGATCCACATGTCCGACGCCTCGCTCGAAGCTCGACTGGAACTCCTGGCCGACGAGAAGAATCGCCTCGACGCCATGCTGGACGAGGCGTTGGACCGCTTCGCAGAGTACGAGGAGGGCTTCAATCCGCGCATGAAGCTGGCCTCTCCCGATGAACTGCCGCTCCTGATGGCCGAGCGCACCCAGATGGAGGAGACGCTGGGCATCGCCCATTGCGTCGACCGCCTCGATGAATTGCGCATCGCTATCGAGGCCATCAAGCGGGAAATGGCGTAATCGGCTTGTGGCTGCTCTCCATCTGGCAACGGGGTCGGTTTAGCAGGGTGCGGGAAAACTCAACTTTTCTTTCGTCATTCCCGCCAAGGCGGGAATCCATGCGTCCGGCAGCACAGCATATGGCGGCAAATGCCAGTCCTTGCCCCAGCATGGACCCCCTTCGCGGGGGTGACGAGATGAAGGGCGGCGGGAAGAGCTTTTCCGCACCCTGTTAGACTCGCCCCAGGAATAGCGCCATGAGGGGGAGAGCAGCCACAAGCCGATTGCGCCATGTATCAGTGCTGATCCACACAGGATTACCCCGCCATCACCACCCGCCCCAGGGTCACCACATCCACCGCCTCCGCGCCGGCCTTGAGCAGGACGCGGGCGCATTCCCCCACTGTCGCCCCGGTGGTCAGCACGTCGTCCACCAGCAGCACCGAACGGCCCTCAAGCAGGTGAAGCCTGGCCGGGCGGATGACGAAGGCACCGCGGACGTTGCGCTCGCGCGCATCGTGCCCGAGATGCCCCTGCGGCGGGGTGCGGCGGTGGCGCAGCAATAGGTCGGGCACCACCGGCACGACGGCGAGTTTCCCCAGCGCATTGGCCAGCAGCGCCGCCTGATTGTAGCGCCGGGTCAGCAGCCGCCAACGGTGCAGCGGCACCGGCACCACCAGATCGGCCCCCGCCAGCAGCGGCGCCCCGGCACGGGCCATCCAGCGCGCGAAGGCGGGGGCGGCCTCGGTGCGGTCGGCGTGCTTGAAGCGCAGTACCAGCGGCCGGCTGGCATCGTCGTAGCGGAACACGGCGCGGGCGCGGCGGTACACCGGCCGACTGCGCGAGCAGGGGCCGCACAGCGCCGTCTCGCCGGGATCGAGTTCGAACGGATGGCCGCAGGCATCGCAACAGGGCGGGCCGAGAAAGTCGAGCCTGGACCAGCACGCGGTGCACAGGGCGCCCGGCTCGCCCACCTGGGCGCCGCAGCACAGGCACAACGGCGGCAGCACGGCATCGACCATGAGGCGCAACGCTCGGCGCAGCATCCCGGTTTTCCCCTTTCCCCCCGACCGCCCCGCATGCCATATAGCCGGACATGTCCCAGGCCATGAGAATCTTCGACCGGGCATTGTTGCGCAAGCGCCGCGACCGTGCCGCCGCCAGTTTCGCCGCGCACGACTTTCTGGTGCGGGAGGCGGCAGAGCGGCTGGCCGACCGACTGGACGACATCCGCGACCGCCGCTTCCCCATGGCCCTCGACCTCGGCTGCCACACCGGCCTGCTGGCCGGGGTGCTGGGGCAACGCGGCGGCGTCGAAACCCTGGTGCAGTGCGACCTGTCGCCGGCCATGGCCACCGCCGCCGCCGGCAACGGTCGCCCCACCCTTGCCGCCGACGAGGAATGGCTGCCGTTCCGCCCCGCCAGCTTCGACCTGGTGCTGTCCTGCCTGTCGCTGCATTGGGTCAACGACCTGCCCGGCACCCTGGTGCAGATCCGCCGGGCGCTGAAGCCGGATGGGCTGTTCGTGGCGACCCTGCTGGGCGGCGACACCCTGATCGAGCTGCGCCGCGCCCTGCTGGAGGCCGAACTGGAGGTGGAGGGCGGCGCCTCGCCCCGGGTCTCGCCCTTCGCCGAGGTCAAGGATCTCGGCGGGCTGCTGCAACGGGCCGGCTTCACCCTGCCGGTGGTCGACAGCGACGAGATCCGGGTGAGCTACGCCGAGCCCATGCGGCTGCTGGCCGACCTGCGCGGCATGGGCGAGAGCAACGCGGTGGCTGCGCAGCGCAAGGGCCTGACCCGCCGCGCCACCCTGGCCAGCGCCCTGGCCCGCTACCCGGCCGACGACGAGGGGCGCCGCCCGGCGACCTTCCATATGCTGACCATGACCGGATGGGCGCCGGCCTGATGCGGTTCCCCTCGCCCCTGGTACGCGGCACCCTGATCCGCCGCTACAAGCGCTTCCTCGCCGACGTGACGCTGGAGACGGGCGAGGTGGTCTGCGCCCATGTCGCCAATTCGGGCGCCATGCTGGGCACCGCCGATCCGGGCATGGAAGTCTGGCTGTCGCCCGCCGCCAATCCCGAGCGCAAGCTGAAGTGGAACTGGGAAATGGTGGTGGTGGACGGCCATCTGGTGGGGGTCAACACCATGCATCCCAACGGCCTGGTAGCCGATGCCATCCAGGGTGGGCTGATTGCGGAACTGGCCGGCTACACCAGCCTGCGCCGCGAGGTCAAATACGGCCGCAATTCCCGCATCGACGTGTTGCTGGAGGCCCCCGGTCGACCTACATGCTTCGTCGAGGTGAAGAACGTGCACCTGAAGCGCGGCGAGTGGGCCGAGTTCCCCGACGCCGTCACGGCGCGCGGAACCAAGCATCTCGGCGAACTCACCGACATGGTCGCGGCGGGAAGCCGGGCAGTGATGGTCTACCTCGTCCAGCGCGGCGATTGCCGGGGCTTCCGGCCGGCGGCGGACATCGACCCGGTCTACGCGGCGGCGCTCATCCAGGCAAAGCGGGACGGCGTCGAGGCCATATGCTATACTTGCAGGTTGAACCTGGATGGCATAGAGGTCGGCCCGCCGCTGCCGATGGAGAGGACGTGAAGGACGAAATGGAACGAGAAGACCTCGACACCGGTCATATCCGCCTGCACGGGCCCGAAGACTTCGCCGCCATGCGCAAGGCCGGCCGCCTCGCCGCCGAGACGCTGGATTTCATCACTCCGCACGTGGTTCCCGGCGTCACCACCGCCGAACTCGATCGCCTGTGCGCCGACTTCATCGCCGCGCGCGGCGCCATCAGCGCGCCGCTCAACTACCGCGGCTTTCCCCGCTCCATCTGCACCTCGGTCAACCACGTGGTGTGCCATGGCATCCCGGGCGAGAAGCGGCTGGAGGACGGCGACATCGTCAATATCGACGTCACCCCCATCGTCGACGGCTGGCACGGCGACACCAGCCGCATGTATTACGTCGGCCGCGCCGGCGTGAAGGCGCGCAAGCTGGTGGAGGTGACTTACGAGTCGCTGATGCTCGGCCTCGAGGCGATCCGGCCCGGCGCCACCCTGGGCGACATCGGCTACGCCATTCAGAGCCACGTCGAGAAGCACCGGTTCTCGGTGGTGCGCGACTTCTGCGGCCACGGTCTCGGCCGCGTCTTCCACGAGCCGCCCAATGTCATGCATTACGGCAAGGCGGGTGAAGGCATCGAGGTCAAGGAAGGCATGTTCTTCACCATCGAGCCCATGATCAATGCCGGTCGCTTCGAGACCAAGATCCTGTCGGATGGCTGGACAGCGGTGACCAAGGACAAGTCGCTGTCGGCGCAGTTCGAGCACTCGATCGGCGTCACCGCCAGCGGCTGCGAGATCTTCACCCAATCGCCCCGGGGCTGGCACTGCCCACCATACGGTTGATGGAAAACGGGGCCGTCGCAACAATTCCCTTCGTTATGTGAAGTCGCTCACAGTCGGCCGCCGCCCGCCCGACGTATGGTTGTGGTTAACAGGGCGATCGGACGCCGGGCGCCCGCCTCGGTTTGGCACATGGAAGGATTCGGTCGATGGTCGTGGGGGCCCTCGCCTCTGTAGACGGCCCGACGGCCGTCCGACGGGTCAACGACACCCTGCAGGGTCCGGTGGTGGATATCCTCTGCCAGTTCCTGCCGGAGATGCGGTCGCTGACACGCCGCGAAGCCTATGAATCGGCGCTGAACGACCTTGGCCTGCTGGAGCGGTGCTTCAAGGTGTTCCGTGAAGAGCGTCACGGCTTCCGCTTCGTCACCGTCGACGAGCGCCACCGCCCGATCGCCGACGATAATGCCATGTTGGCCTGCGGCCGCACCCTGGCGGAGGTGGTGGCCATGGTGATCCGCACCGCCGCCAAGCGCCATTTCCGCCGCAAGGCCACCGCCGCCGACGAGCTGTACGACGCCATTCAGAATTACCTGTTGTATGACTGGCAGGTGCCGCTGGTGCCCGCCTACGCCGAAATGTCCCCCTCCCTGGTGCGCAGCCTTGGCGCGCACCTGCTCGATTATCGTGAGCCGGAGGCGCTGATCCGCTTAACCGCGGATTCCAGCGCCGTTCGGGCCGCCGCCGCCTCCGCCCAGGCGGCGGCGGATCCCCCTGCTGCCCCCGAATCGGCGCCGGAGCCGATACGGCCGCCCGCCGACCTTCGAACCATCCTCAGTGCCGACCGCAAACGCCTCGTGCCGGCGGCCTTCACCGCCACCCTGCTGGAACCCGACGTCCGTGCCACGCTGGCGCAACCGGAACAGGTGCTGCGTATCACCGACGTATTGCGCGGCGTCGGCGGTGAAGTCGCCGCCACCCTGGTGGTGGGACTGGGACTGTCGAAGGCGCAGCTGGCGGTCATCCTGCTGGTCAGCCACGAATGCATCGGCGCCGAGGTGTTCGGCCGCATCTACGGCATCCCCGGCCGGCCCCATCTGGTGGCCCGCATCGTCGAGCACGCCCAGCGGGCCGGCATTAACGCCCACGCCCCCCTGCCCGCCTGCTCCACCTTCGTGCGCGGCCTGTTCGCCCGCTTCAAAGGAATGGCGGACGATCTTTAGCAGGGTGCGGAAAACCTCTTCCCGCCGCCCTTCATCTCGTCACCCCCGCGAAGGCGGGGTCCATGTTGGGGCAAGGACAGGCATTTGCCCCCATATGCTGTGCTGCCGGACGCATGGGTTCCCGCCTTCGCGGGAATGACCAAAGGAAAGTTGAGTTTTTCCGTACCCTGTTAGACCCTATGTTCGGCCTCTGAAGAGGCTGGCGGCCCGCCCCACGGCATGTCCCAGTCGAGGGTTGCGCCGGATGGTCCGGCGCCGAGCCTGAGACATGGGGGACGGGCCTGATGAACCATATCATCTACATAAGGTTGGAGGTCCATAAGGCGACGGTTGCGGTCGCCGTGGGTCTTGGAAGCGACATCTGACTATCGCGCAATCGAACGCCAGCGCATTTCAACCCACAATTTTACCACTTTCGTTGCGGAAATTCCGGCGCCTGGATAAGCTTGCGACCTGCGGAGCGGGGGACGCCCCCCTGGGAGGGCAAGCATGCAAAATTCGATGCGTCGGGTTCTGGCGGCGGCGTTGATGACGTTGGCGGTGTCGGTCGTCGGCCCCGCCCATGCCGACACCGAGCGCCGGGTGGCGCTGATCATCGGCAACGACAGCTACCGGTCGATGAAGACGCTGGACAACGCCGTCAACGATGCCCGGGCGATGGATCGGGAACTGAAAGCCGCCGGCTTCGAGACGACGCTGCGGACCAATGCCAGCCGCAAGGAAATCAACGGCGCCATCAACGAGTTCGCCGACCGTCTGGCCTCTGGCGCCGTGGGGCTCTTCTACTACGCCGGGCACGGCATCGAGTCCAAGGGCCAGAATTTCCTGGTTCCGGTCGAGGCGGAGCTGACCACCGAGCGCGACCTGGAGGACAATGCCGTCGATGCCGGCAAGGTGCTGCGCGCCATGAAGGACTCGGGCAACAAGCTCAACATCGTCATCCTCGACGCCTGCCGCGACAACCCGCTGAAAAGCCGCTCGGGCAGTCGCGGCCTGGCGGTGATCCCCTCGGGCGGGGCGGGGTTGTTCGTCGCCTATGCCGCAGGCCCCGGCGAGAAGGCAGAGGATGGCGCCAAGGGCGGCAACGGCATCTTCACCGGCGAGTTGGTCAAGGCACTGCGCGAACCGGGCCTCAAGATCGAGGACGTGTTCAAAAAGGTCAGTGCCGGGGTGCAGGAACGCACCGGTGGCCGGCAGGTGCCCTACATGACAGCCTCGATCAAGGGCGACTTCTACTTTCGGCCGGGGAGTGCGGCGGCGCCGGTGGTGCGGAATGACGGCAGTGGGGGAGGCACAAACGAGGGATTGTTCTGGCAGTCGATCAAGGACAGCCGAGACGCCTCGGACTTCGATGCCTATCTGAAGCGTTATCCGAATGGTGATTTTGCCGATCTGGCCCGCTCGCGGATGGACAAGCTGAAGGGCACCCAGACCGCCGCCCTGGTGCCGCCGCGCCCCGATCCGGTGCTTGACGCCCTGGACCGCGAGATGGTGGCAGGCCGCAAGGCCAGTGTGCGCGACGCCCCGGAGGCCAAGGCGAAGGTGGTCTCGTCGTTAACGGAAGGTGATGCCGTCCAGGTGACGGGCAAGGTCAGGGGCGCCAACTGGTACGCGGTGAGCCGCAAGGGCCAGAGCGGCTACGTGGTACCCGACACCCTGGAGGACCCAACGGCCTATAAGGCCCGTAAGGAGAAGGAGACGCAGGCGGCGTCGGAGGAGGCCAAGCGGCGGCAACAGGCCGAGGGCGAGGAAGCCAAGCGGCACCAACAGGTGGCGGTGTTGGCACCTCCGCCCTCGACCCAGGGCGGCGGTGAATCACGCTCTCCGGGCTCGGTGTTCCGCGACTGCCCCGATTGCCCCGAGATGGTGGTGGTGCCGGCGGGCAGTTTCACCATGGGCTCCAACGACGGCTTATATCAGGAGAAGCCGGTTCATCCGGTGTCGATTGCACGCCCCTTCGCGGTGGGGAGGTATGAGGTGATGCGGGGCGAGTACGCTGTCTTCGTGCGTGAGACGGGGCATCCATCTGGCGATGGGTGTTATGTGTCGGGTCATGCCAGGAGGAGGGAGGCGAATTGGCAAAGCCCGGGCTTTTCGCAGAGCGAGCGCGATCCGGTGGTCTGTGTGAGCTGGCAGGATGCCCAGGCCTTCGTCTCCTGGCTGAATGCCAAGGTGCGCTCCATGGTCCAAGTCTCGACCGGCGGTTCCGGCCCCTATCGCCTACCGACCGAGGCGGAATGGGAGTATGCGGCGCGGGCGGGTACGACGACCAACTGGTCCTGCGGTGATCATGAGGGGTGCCTGTCGTCGATGGCTATCTATTCCGCCAATTCCGGCAGCCGCACCGCCCCGGTCGGAGGCCGGTCGGCCAACGCCTTCGGATTTCACGACATGCATGGCAATGTGCGGGAATGGGTGGACGACTGCGCTACCGACAGCAATTATGATGAAGCCCCCTCGAATGGCAGCGCCGTGTCAAAGCAGGTTTGCTACAGACGCGTTCTCCGGGGCGGCTCCTGGGGCAGCGATCCGATGGGGCTCCGCTCCGCCTACCGCTTCGGGACCGCCACAAGCGTCCAGGAAACCTTCAACGGCTTTCGCCTTGCCAGGACGCTCCCCTGAGGGAGCGTTTATTCCTAAATCTTGTCCTCTTTGCCTCTTGGGGTGAGGTCCAGGAGAGGGGTCTCCCCTCTTCAGGCCGCCGGAGGCGGTGAATCGAGTGGGCTCATGAAGGCAGACAATGATGGGGCACGACGGACGGGACCGTCATTGGAGGCTCACGACCGCTTCCTGTTGGGCGACCGCATCCAGACGACGGCGCTGGACGTGCTGGAGCGTCTGATCGAGGCCACCTACAGCCGCCGGGCCGAACCTTACCGGGCGCCACGGGCCGTGCTTGCCGGAGTGGGCGGTGAGCGGCTACTGTTTCACCTGCGATTGACGGGGGGCGGCCATCATGAACTGGGTGCATCTGCTGGTGCTGGCGGTGGGGCTGGCGTTTGCGAACGCCCCCGCCCATGCCGATCCCGAACGCCGGGTCGCCCTGATCATCGGCAACGACGCCTACAAGGGGTTGAAGCGGCTCGACAACGGCGTCGCCGACGCCCGCGCCATGGCGGCCGAGTTGAAGGCGCTGGGCTTCGAGACCATCGTCAAGACCAATGCCGGGCGCAAGGAGATGCACAACGCCATCGGCGAGTTCGGCGGCAAGCTGGCCTCGGGCTCGGTGGGGCTGTTCTATTACGCCGGCCACGGCATCCAGTCGGGCGACAAGAACTTCCTGATCCCGGTCGATGCCGACCTGCAAAGCGAGGACGATCTGGACGCTGACGCCATCGATGTCGGCAAGGTGATGCGGGCGATGGAGCCGGCACGCAACAAGCTCAACATCGTGGTGCTCGACGCCTGCCGCGACAACCCGCTGACCAAGGGCGGCCGCTCGGGGACGCGGGGCCTGGCGGTGGTGCAGGCGCCGACCGGCCCCCTGGTGGCCTATGCGACCGGCCCCGGCAAGGTGGCGCAGGACGGCGACAAGGGGGCAAACGGCGTCTACACCGGCGAACTGCTCAAGGCGCTGCGGGAACCGGGGCTGAAGATCGAGGAGGTGTTCAAGCGGGCCGGCAACGCGGTGCGCGAGCGCACCGGCGGCAGGCAGGTGCCGTGGACCCAGGCCAGCCTGCAGGGTGACTTCTACTTCCGGCCGGGCAGTGCGGCGGCGCCGGTGGTGCGAAATGACGGTGGGGCTAGACCGAGATGTCGACCAGATGCCCCTTGCCGGGACCTGGCGGCGCCTGGATGCGCTGCTGGCCTTCGGTCACCATTTGGGCAATCGCTTGTTGGGCCTGCAGCTGTTCCTTGATGGCCGCGAGACTGGCCTGGTCGCCAAGTTGCGCCCGCTGCATGGCCATCGCCGTTCCGGCGGTGGATGTCAGATCCATGGTCCTGCCCTTCTGGCTGGATATATCAGACCGGTAAATTACCACCGATTCGCGGGAATGTCACGGTACGAATGACTCGCCCTCAGGGCAATCGGGTGAAGGATTGTAGTCCATTCCTTTTTTCGTCATTCCCGCGGAGGCGGGAATCCATGGCGGGGGAAAAGAGTGCGAATGGCTCGAAGTCATGCGGCTGGCCCCATGGATTCCCGCCTTCGCGGGAATGACGGCCTTAGCTGCGGGACTATTCTCCTTCACCCGATTGCCCTGGACTCGCCCTCGTCGCCGGCCAGCCGGTCCTCGATCCGGCGCAGGCGGGCCTGCAGGTTGCGGTTCTCTGCCTTCAGCGCGTCGATCTCGCCGCCCTGGCGCAGCAGCTCGGCCGACAGGTCGTCCAGCGCCATCTCGGCATGGGCGAGGGCGGACTCGATGGCGGCGAGGTGATCCGTCATGCCGGCGGCCCGAACAGGTCGCGCACCGTCTGGCCCAGCAATTGGCGGAAGCGGCGGTCTTCGGCATCGGCGGCCTTGGCCACCCAGCCGCTGACCGAGGCCAGCATGGTCTCACCCTCGCAGAAGGCAGCCAGCAGCGTCACCCGGTCGCCGCCGCCGCTCATGATGGCCACCGGGCCGCCGCACAGCTTGCGCGGGTCGAGATCGGGCGCCGGGTTGAACGCCACCACGACGCGGAAGGTGGCGTGTGGCGCATCCTCGGCGCGGGTGGTGAAGGCGAACGGCCGGCCCGGCGTTTGCCTCGACATGGCATCGGCCACCGTCCGGCGGAACTCGGCGGCGGGCAGGCGGAAGGGATCGCCGAGCACCTCCAGCAGCAGCGGCCCCTGGGTGGTGGCATAGACCAGGGAGCTCCAGGCAGCCGGGCTGCGCCAGGTGCCGGCCACCGTCGCCGGGCCGTCCTCGCAGGCGGTCGCCAATGCGGCCAGCGCCGCGGCGCCGAGGGAGAGCAGACGCTTGATCATGGCGCCATGGTGGTCCCGGACGGCGGCGTTGGCAAGAGCGCCGCCTCCAGCATCTGCCGCACCCGGTCGTCCTGGGAATAGCCGCGCTCGACGCAGGCACGGCGGCCGGCGGCGCCGATGCGGGCGCGGGCCGCCGCGTCCCCCAGGTAGAGCCGCACCTTGGCCAGCAGTTCGTCGTCGCCATCGAAATAATCCGCCTCGCGGCCCTCGTGGAACAGGCGCTGGTGGTCGAGGGTGCGCTCGGCCAGCATGAAGCCGCCGCAGGCCGGGATCTCGACGCTGCGGTCGGTGTGGGTGTCACGGTTGATCTTGCGCAGGAAGCACAGATTGATGCCGGTGGCGCGGATGCCCTTGGTGTAGGTCAGGTCGGCGGCGGTGTTGACCAGGGCGCGGCCCTCCACCCGCAGCAGCGGATGCCGGCCCTCCCACCCCTGCCAGCCGTTGCCCCAGACCCTGACGGCGATACCGGCCTCCGCCAGCATCAGCATGGCGCGGGCGCGCGGCTCCTCGAAGGTGCCGATGAAGCCGACCTCGGCCCCCAGCGCCGCCCGCTCCGCCTTGTCCACCGCCAGGGGGAAATGGGCGGCGGGGTCGTAGGCCTTGTCCACCACCACCACCCGCCGCGCCCCCTGGGCCGGCAGGCCGTCCGGTTCGATGTTGTGGGCCTTGGTGGTGAAGACCACGTCATAGAGCGGCAGGCACCGGCGGAAGGCGCGGGTGGCGTTATGGCCTTGCGCCATGTCGTCGTCGGAATAGGCGGCGAGGCGCAGCCCGGGCAGGCTGGCCCGCACCGCCGCCAGGGTGGCGGGGCGGATCATGTTGCCCTTCTCGATCCACAGCAGGTCGGGGCGGAAGCGGGCCGCCTCGGCGACAAGCCCGGCGTCGGCGCGCTCGGTGTCGAGGTGGACGCCCAGCTTCCAGGCCAGCCGGAAGGCCAGGCTCAGCGGCGGATGGCCGACATCGTCGCCGCCCAGGGGGGTGTGGCGCAGCACCGACAGCTCGGCCCCCAGCCGACGCATGCACTCCAGGCGCACCAAGCCCTTCGAATAGACGTTGACGTCGCCGATGAAAAGGACACGGGTCACTGCGACCGTCCTGTTAAGGAAGCTGTGCTTGTTTAAACGACATAATCCTTCTACAAAAGTGCTTCGTTCATCCCACAAAGATTAATCGGAACCGGCGGTCGGCCTGTCATGCATGTTCTGGTCAATGCGGTTTCGGCCAAACGGGGCGGTATCCTCACCTATACCGCCAACTTGTGCCGCGAGCTCAATAATCGCGGCCTGACCGCCACCATCAACGTTCCGCCCGGCTTTCCCGGTGCCGGCATTGGTCCCGGCTCCGGCGCCCGTCTGGTGTCGTCGCCCGCCGCCAATTTCGGGGCACTGCGCCGGCTGATGTGGGAACAGACGGCGTGGCGTGACGAAATCCGCGCCTCCGGCGCCGATGTGGTGTTCTCCTCGGCCAATTACGCGGTGCTGTCCTCGCCGTTGCCGCAGCTGCTGCTGCTGCGCGAGGGCGGCCTGTTCAACCCGCTCTATCGCCGCCACGTGCTGCCGCGCATGGGACCGCGCTACCGCGCCGAGGCCGAGGTTCGCCGCAGCCTGATGATTTCCTCGGCGCGGCATTCCACCGTGGTGATGTTTCCTTCGGAAACCATGCGTGACTGGGTGCTGAGCACCGCCCCCGACCTCAAGGACCGGGCGGTGGTCAACCACTACGGCACCTATGTCGAGATGTTCCGCCGGCCGCGCCTGCGGCAGTGGCGCGCCGATGGCGGCCTGCGGCTGCTCTACGTCTCGGTCTACTATCCGCACAAGAACCCGCTGACCCTGGCGCAGGCCACCCGGATTCTCGGTGAACAGGGCATCCCCGCCCATGCCCGCATCACCATGACCCGGCCGGAATTCGCCCTGTGGCCGCTGGGCCGGCGCGAATACCAGAAGCTCTCGGAGGGCGGGTTGGCCGATCTGGTATCGCTGGGTGGCATTCCCTATCCCGAGTTGCCCGGCGCCTATGCCGAGCACGATGTCTTCGTCTTCCCCTCGGTGTCCGAGACCTTCGGCCATCCGTTGGTGGAGGCCATGGCGGCCGGCATTCCCATCGTCGCCGCCGATACGCTGACCTGCCGCGAGATCTGCGGCCCGGCGGCACTTTACCATTCGCCCTACGACCCGGAACACCTTGCCCAATGCATCCGCGAGCTGGATGCCGACCCCGAGCTGCGTGCCTGGCTGACCGAGCAGAGCCTGAAGCGGGTCGCCCGCCGCTTTGGCTGGAACGCCCATGTGGAGCGTCTGCTGGCCACGCTGCAGCAAATGGCCGGCAGCAGCTGACCGGGCGTGGGGCCATGACGCCCGCCAGCCTGGTGCAGACCGTCTTCGGCCGCGCGAGCATGCTGCTGGCGGGCGGTTCCATGGTGCAGGCCCTGGTGGCGTTCGCCGCCAATCTCATCCTGGTCCGCCTGATCGCCCCCGATGGCTTCGGCCGCTTCGCCGTAGTGTGGGCGGGGGCGGGGATGGCGTTCTCGCTACTCAGCCTGCGCATCAACGTCCTCATCATCCGCTGCCCCGCCGGCGAGTTGGACCAGCGCCGCCGCGACGCCTATGCCACCGCCGTGCTGGCCGAGACGGTGCTGGCCACTGGAGCGACGCTGGCGTGGCTGGCCATCTCGGGCCTCGAATCGCCGTTCGAGGTGGTGCTGGTGGCGGCCATGGCGGTGGCTCACTGGACCAATCAGGTGCGGGCCTTCTTCGAGCGCTCCATGCCCTTCGCCCGTCTGGCCGGCATCGAGACGTTGTCCGCCCTGCTGGCCCATGGCAGCGCCGTGGCGCTGGCGGCGGCCGGGTTCGGGGTGGCGGCGCTCTATCTGCGCGAGGCGGTTCTCGCCGGCACGATGCTGGCCGGGCTGGCACTGGTGGGCGGCATCGCGTGGCGCCGTCCGGCACGGCTGCTCGCCGCCGAATGGCGCGCCATCTTCCGCGAGGGGCGCGGAGTCTGGCTCGACAGCGTGCTGGACGGCAGCTTCCAGCGTCTGGTCATCCTGGCGGCGGGCGGGCTGGCCGGCTTGACCGTCACCGGCTACCTGTTCCAGGCGTGGCGGCTCGCCTCGGTGCCGCACCAGTTTCTCACCCCGTTCATCAGCCGGGTGGCCGGGGTATGGTTCGGCCGCACCGAGGATGCCCGCCATCGCGAAGCCGGCCGTCGCCACGCGCTGATGCTGTCGGCGGTGGTGCTGGTGCCGGCGGCGGGCCTGGCGGCGGCCTTCGCCGATCCCATCGTCCCCATCGTGTTCGGCGAGGCGTGGCGGCCCGCTGCGTCGCTGCTGGCCATCCTGTCGGGACTGGTGCTGTTCCTGACCCTGTTCGAGACCGACCGCACCTATTGCCTGTCGACGCGGCGGGCGCGGGCGCTGATGGTGGCACGATTGGCACAGTATGCCGGCTTCGGCGTCGCTTTCCTGTCGGCGGTGCTGGGCTGGGTCGAGCCGGGGCCCGCCCTTGCCATGGGGCTGTCGCTGGCCTTCGCCGCCGCCTTCCTCACCATCGAGGGCTGGCTGGCCCTGGACCGGAGGGCATAGCGCCATGTGCGGCATCGCCGGCCTGCTGGCCTCCCCCCGTCCCGTCAACGCCGCCGCCGTGGGCGCCATGACGGCGCGCATGAGCCATCGCGGCCCCGACGACTATGGCCTGTGGGCGGCGCCGGACGGCCGCGCCGCGCTGGGCCATCGGCGGCTGTCCATCCTCGACACCTCGGCGGCCGGGCACCAGCCGATGGAGGCCGACGGGCTAGTGGTTGTGTTCAACGGCGAGATCTATAATTTCCTCGAACTGCGATCGGAGTTGGCTGGGCTGGGCGAAACGTTTCGCAGCCGGTCCGACACCGAGGTGCTGCTGGCCGGCTGGCGGCGGTGGGGCGAGGGGGTGGTCGAGCGCCTCAACGGCATGTTCGCCTTCGCCCTGATCGACCAGCGGCAGCGCCGTCTGTTCGCCGCCCGTGACCGCTTCGGCGAGAAGCCGTTCCTGTTCGCCGAATTGCCCGGCCTGTTCGCCTTCGCTTCGGAGTACAAGGCGCTGCTGGCGCTGGACGAGGTCTCGCCCGAGTGGTCGCCGCTGCCGCTGGCGCGCTTCGTCCGGCGGCCGACCCAAGGCCTCGACGACGGCCGCGACACCGTGTTCCCCGCCATCCGCCAGTTGCTGCCCGGCGAATGCCTGAGCCTCGACCTGGAGACACTGCACAGCCGCATCCGGCGCTATTGGCAGCCCGGTGCGGTGGCCCAACATGCCGGCATTTCCTCTGGCGAGGCGGCGGCGCGGTTGCGCGACCTGCTGGAGGACTCAGTGCGCCTGCGCCTGCGCAGCGACGTGCCGGTGGGCTCCTGCCTGTCGGGTGGCCTGGATTCGTCGGCCATCGTCTGCCTGGCACGGCGCCTGCTGGGCGAGGGCGTCGACTACCACGTCTTTGTCGGGCGCTTTCCCGGCACCTCCGCCGACGAGTGGGCCTATGCCGAGACGGTGATCAAGGCCACCGGTGCCACCGCCCATGTGGTCGAGCCCAAGGCCGACGGCTTCCTGGCCGAACTGCCCGAGTTCCTGTGGATGAACGAGCTGCCGGTGGGCAGTTCCAGCCAATACGCCCAGTGGTGCGTCTTCCGCCGGGCACGCGAGGACGGCGTCACCGTGCTGCTCGACGGTCAGGGGGCCGACGAGGTACTGGGCGGCTACGAGCAGTATTTCCAGTCCTATCTTGCCGCCCTGCCTGCCCCCGAGCGCGCTGACGAGGAGGCCGCCATCCGGGCACGCTATCCGGCGGCGCTGGATTCGCCCCGCCAGGCGCTGTCGAAGCGGTTGCCGGGGCGTGTCCGCCGCCGGCTGGCCACCCTGAGCGGCAGGGGCTCCGACGTACTGTTCGGTCTGTCGCCCGCGTTGGCCCGCCGGGTCGAGGCGACGCCGCCGGCCGCCCTCGACACCGCCGGGCTGCATCCGCTGGCCGCCGCCTTGAAGCGGGATTCATTCGCCGCCTTCCTGCCGGTGCTGCTGCGCTATGGCGACCGCAATTCCATGGCCCATTCGCGCGAGGTGCGGCTGCCGTTCCTCGACCACCGCATCATCGAGCTGGCACTGTCGCTGCCGCCCGCTCACCTGATGGGCGGGGCCCAGACCAAGCGGCTGCTGCGCGACGCCATGACCGGCATCCTGCCCGAGGGCGTGCGCACCCGCTGGAACAAGCAGGGCTTCCTGCCGCCGCAGGACCAGTGGTTCGCCGGGGGGCTGCTGGCCGAGGCCGAGGCCATGGTCGAGGACTCCGGCTTCAAGGCCTCGGGGCTGTGGAACGTCGGCTGGTGGCGCTCGGTGGTCAGGCGTCTGCGCCGGGGCGAGCATCATCTCGCCTGGCCGCTGTGGCAGCCGTTGATGGCCGAGTCGTGGCGGCGCCATTTCGTCGAGCGGGCGCGCCAAAGCCCCCGCCTTTCGGCCTTCGGGTAAGGCCATGCGCGCCGTCTTCGTCAACCATCTCCACCCCGACGCGCAGCACATCGCCGGCGTGCGGCTGCGCTCGCTGGCCGAGGGGTTGGCCGGGCGTGGCCATCAGGTGGTGCTACTGACCCAGTCGCTGCATCCCGATGATCCGCAGCCGGTGGATATCGAGGCGGCGTTGGCGGCCCACGACTGGTCGCGGCCCTTCGTGCTCGGCTGCCCGCCGGCTCCGTCGCCGTTGATGGCCTCCCTGCGGGCCGGCACCTTGCCGCGTCCGCTGCGCGTGGCGGTGATTTCCTGGCTGTATCTCACCCATGGCGGCGTCTTCCCAGACTGGTACCGCGGCACGCGGCCCTATTGGGGGAATCTGGCCAAAACCTTCCGCCCCGAGGTGACGCTGGGCACCTTCGGCAATACCGATGCCTGGTTGATCGCCCGCAAGCTGGCGCGGCTGGCCGGCAGCCCCTGGGTGATGGACGTCAAGGACTCGTGGCAGGCCTTCATTCCGGCGCCGTTCCGAAGCCTGCTGGCTTGGCGGTTCAAGGATGCTGCCGCCATGACCACCCTGTCGGGCTCGCACCTGGAGGCGGCCTGCCGGCTGTTCCCGGTGCCGGGCACGGTGGTGCATTCCGGCTTTCCGCGCGAGCTGGCCTGGACCTATCCCTCGGGGGCGGGCTTCCGCCTGCTGGTCACCGGCGGGCTGTACGGCCTGGGCGCGGCCATGGTCGCCGGGGCGGTGGACTGGCTGGAACGGCTGCCCGAGGCCGAGCGGACCGGTGTGGTGTTCACCTATGCCGGCACCGAGCACGCCGCCATGGCCGAAAGCGCCGCCCGGCTGTCGCGGCTATGCAGGGTGGAGATCCACCCCTTCCTGCCCCTGAAGCGGCTGGTGGAATTGCAGCGCGAGGCCTTCCTCAATCTCTACGCCAAGAGCACCGCCGGTCCCGACTGGTTCCACCACAAGGTGCTCGAACTGCTGTGCGCCGGCCGTCCCATGGTCTCGATCCCCGCCGAAGGCGCCGAGGCGGTGCGCATCGCCGCCGAGGTCAAGGGCGAACTGGGATCCTGCAACGGCCCGCGCTCGCTGGCCGAGGTCTGCGCCGCCGCCTGGGCGCGGCGCGACCGCCCGGTCGAGGTCGATCGTATCCGCCTTGCCGCCTATTCCTGGGAAGGCCAGGCCGAGGAGCTGGAACACGTGCTGCGGGAGGTCGTGCCGTGAGGGCGCTGGTGGCGGTGCACGGCCGCTTCCACGGCTTCGAACTGGCAACCGAACTACACGCCCGCGGCGGGCTGGCGCGGCTGCTTACCACCTACCCCGCCCCGGTGGCGCGGCGGCTCCTGCCGGCCGGGCTGCCGCTGGCGACGGCGCCGTGGCTGGAACTGGCGCGGCGCGGCCGTGACCGGCTGGGTCTCGGTTGGCCGTCCGACGTGGCCATCGGCGCCGCCTTCGCCCGCTTCGTCGCCCGCCATCTCGACGGCGACATCCTGATAGGCTGGAGCGGCGCCACGCTGGAGGCCATACCCGCCGCCCGGGCGCGCGGCATGGTGGTGGTGATCGAGCGCGGCTCCAGCCATATCCGCCATCAGGCCGAGGTGATGGCCCGCGCCGGCCAGCCGCACGCCGTCGATCCGGCGATGATCGCCCGAGAGGAGGCCGAATACGCCGCCGCCGACGCCATCTCGGTGCCCACCCGTTTCGCTGCCGCAACCTTCGTGGCGCACGGCATCGCGGCGGCGAAATTGCGGGTCAACCCCTACGGCGCCGACCTTGCCCGCTTTCACCCCGCCGCCGCGCCGCCGGTGCGGCCACGGCCCCGCGCCCTGTTCGTCGGCCGGGTGGGGGTGCGCAAGGGGGTGCCCTGGCTGCTGGAGGCGGTGGCGGGCCTCGACCTCGACCTCCATCTGGTGGGGCCGCTGGAGCCCGGCTTCCGTCCCGCCCTACCGCCCAACGCCATCCTGCGTGGCCCGCTGCCCGGCGAAGCCCTGGCGGCCGAGTACCGTGCCGCCGACATGTTCGTGCTCCCGTCCCTGGAGGAGGGGCTACCGCTGGTGCTGCTGCAGGCCCTGGCCAGCGGCCTGCCCTGCGTCGCCACCCCGGAGACCGGCGCCGAAGATATCGGCGCCGCCGTCACCCTGGTCCCCGCTGTCGACACCGCCGCACTGGCCACGGCCCTGGCCGGGCTGGCGGCAGATCGCCGGCTCCGAGCCGAGTTGGGCCGCGCCGGCCGTGCCGCGGTGGAGGCGGGGTTCTCGTGGAGCGACTATGGCGAGAGGGCCGTCGCACGGCTGGTGGCCGGCTAGCCCTTCGCGTTGACCGCGCGGGGTGGAAAGAGCTTTTGGAACCAAACGCTTGTGATATACTGCCGCACCCTGCCGAGGGTGGGGAGCGCATGTCCACTTGGGGTGCCCGCAGAACGCCATGAAACTGACCATCGAGCGCGCCGCGCTGTTGAAGTCGCTGGCCCACGTGCAGAGCGTCGTCGAACGCCGCACCACCATTCCCATACTGTCCAACGTCAAGCTTGAGGGCCGTCAAGGGACCTTGCTGCTGAACGCCACCGACATGGATCTCGACATCATCGAATCCGTGGCCGCCGACGTGGTGCGGCCGGGCGCCACCACCGCGCCGGCCCACACCTTCTACGAGATCGTGCGCAAGCTGCCCGACGGCTCGCAGGTGGAGATCGAGTATCACGCCGACGACGGACAGCTGACTCTGCGCTCCGGCCGCTCCAAGTTTTCGCTGGCCTGCCTGCCGGTGGAGGACTTCCCGGTACTGTCGGGCGGCGAACTGCCCTTCACCTTCATGCTGTCGTCGGCCGAGGTGAAGCGGCTGATCGACCGCACCCGCTTCGCCATCTCGACCGAAGAGACGCGCTACTACCTGAATGGCATCTATCTCCACGCCGCCGGCACGCCCCAGGGCGACGTGCTGCGGGCCGTCGCCACCGACGGTCACCGCCTGGCCCGGGTGGAGATCACCCTGCCGGACGGCGCCGCCGGCATGCCCGGCGTCATCGTGCCGCGCAAGACGGTCAACGAGGTGCGCAAGCTGATCGACGAGACCGACGGCGACATCACCTTGTCGCTGTCCGAGACCAAGCTGCGCTTCGCCTTCGGCGGCGCGGTGCTGACCTCGAAGCTGATCGACGGCACCTTCCCCGACTATGAGCGGGTGATTCCGGCCGACAATGACAAGATGCTCGACGTCGACGTCAAGGTGTTCGCCGGCGCCGTCGACCGCGTCTCGGCCATCTCGACCGAAAAGAGCCGGGCCATCAAGCTGGCCCTGGAGAAGGGCCTGCTGACCCTGTCGGCCTCGTCGCCCGAGAACGGCAGCGCCGTCGAGGAACTGGAGGCCCAGTACGACGCCGGGCCGCTGGAGATCGGCTTCAACTCGCGCTACCTGCTCGACATCCTGGGGCAGGTCGAGGGCGGCTCCGCCCGCTTCGTCATGGCCGACGCCGCCTCGCCGACGGTGGTGCGAGACGTCGCCGACGCCAGCGCCGTCTATGTGCTGATGCCGATGCGGGTGTGACGGTTGGGGCGGGTGTGACGGTTGGGGCGGGTGTGACGGTTGGGGCGGGTGTGACGGCTGACCGGCTGGCGGTGCTGCGGCTGACGCTGAGCGACTTTCGTTGCTACGAGCGGGTCCGACTGGAGACCGACTGCCGGCCGGTGGTGCTTACCGGTCCCAACGGAGCCGGCAAGACCAACCTGCTGGAGGCGTTGTCCTTTCTCACCCCCGGCCGGGGCATGCGGCGCGCCACCCTGTCGGAGGTCGCCCGCCATGCCGCCGGTCCCGGGGCTCCCTGGGCGGTGGCGGTGGTGTTGCAGGGGCCGGCGGGACGGGTCGAGGTCGGCACGGGTGTCGAGCCCGGCTCGGAGCGGCGGTCGGTGCGCATCGAGGGCCAACCGGCCAAGCCCGGCGACCTGTCGGCGCTGGTTTCGGCGCTGTGGCTGACGCCGGCCATGGACCGGCTGTTCATCGAGGGGGCCGGCGGGCGGCGGCGCTTCCTCGATCGGCTGGCGTTCGGGCTGGAGGCCGGCCACGCGCGTCAGGCCGGGGCCTACGAGCACGCGATGCGCGAGCGCACGCGGGTACTCAAGGCGGGCGGCGGCGATGCCGACTGGGTGACGGCGCTGGAAGACGCCATGGCCCGCCACGGGGTGGCCGTGGCGGCGGCGCGACGGCGGACGGTGGCGGCGCTGGACGAGGCCTGCCGCCAGGGTATCGGCCCCTTTCCGGCGGCGCGGCTGAAGCTGTCGGGCGAGGTCGAGGACTGGCTGGCCGACGACGCCGACGCGGCCGAGGACCGCATGCGCAAGACGCTTCGACTCGCGCGCGCGCGCGACGAGACGGCGGGGACCGCGACCTTCGGGCCGCATCGCAGCGATCTGGCGGTGCGCCACGCGGGCAAGGACATGCCGGCCGGGCAGTGCTCGACCGGCGAGCAGAAGGCGGTGCTGGTGGCCATCGTACTGGCCCAGGCCCGTGTCCGGACGGCAAGATGCGGCACCGCGCCGCTGCTGCTGCTGGACGAGGTGGCGGCGCATCTGGATGCGGTCCGCCGGGATGCGTTATTCGACGAGCTTTGCGCCCTGGGCGCGCAGAGCTGGCTGACCGGCACCGACGAGCAATCGTTCGGCGGGTTCGGCGACAGGGCCCAGTTCTTCCGGGTGGCGGAGGCGTCCGTCCATCCGGCGGTTTGAAGGTTTTATTCGTCATGGCCGAGGTCGACCCGGCCATCCACGGGGCGCCGCGCAAGCGTGGACGCCCGGATCAAATCCGGGCATGACGGCGGAAAAGTGGATACAGGGAACCCGATAGATGACCACACCCGTGACTCAGCCCGCTCCGACCCAGCCCATGGTGGCTCAAACGGCCGCCGAGGGCGCCGAGGAATACGGCGCCGACGCCATCAAGGTGCTGCGCGGCCTCGACGCCGTGCGCAAGCGGCCGGGCATGTATATCGGCGACACCGACGACGGCTCGGGCCTGCACCACATGGTCTACGAGGTGGTGGACAACGCCATCGACGAGGCGCTGGCCGGCTATGCCGACGTGGTCTCGGTGCAGCTGAACGGCGACGGCTCGTGCACGGTGCGCGACAACGGCCGCGGCATCCCCACCGACATCCACAAGGAAGAGGGCGTCTCGGCCGCCGAGGTCATCATGACCCAGCTGCATGCCGGCGGGAAATTCGACCAGAACTCCTACAAGGTGTCGGGCGGCCTGCACGGCGTCGGCGTCTCGGTGGTCAACGCCCTGTCCGAATTCCTCGACCTGCGCGTCTGGCGCGCCGGCAAGGAACACGCCATGCGTTTCCACATGGGCGAGGCGGCCGGCCCGTTGAAGATCGTCGCCGACTGTGGCGACCAGACCGGCACCGAGGTCACCTTCCTGCCCAGCACCAGCATCTTCACCAAGGTCGAGTTCGACTTCGCCACCCTGGAGCACCGGCTGCGCGAGCTGGCCTTCCTCAATTCCGGGGTGCGCATCTCGCTGACCGACCTGCGCCACGGCGACCCGCAGACGGTGGAACTGCGCTACGATGGCGGCATCGAGGCCTTCGTGCACTATCTCGACCGCAGCAAGAACGCGCTGCACCAGCCGCCGGTTAACATGAAGGGCGAGAAGGACGGCATGACCGTCGAGGTCGCCATGGAGTGGACCGACAGCTATCACGAGACCCAGCTGTGCTTCACCAACAACATCCCGCAGCGTGATGGCGGCGCCCATCTCGCCGGCTTCCGCGCCGCCCTGACCCGCACCCTCAACAACTACGCCAACGATTCCGGCATCGCCAAGCGCGAGAAGGTGGCGCTGTCGGGCGACGACATGCGGGAAGGCCTGACCTGCGTGCTGTCGGTCAAGGTGCCCGACCCCAAGTTCAGCAGCCAGACCAAGGACAAGCTGGTGTCGTCCGAGGTGCGGCCGGTGGTGGAGAACATCGTCTCGGAAAAGCTGGCCGAGTGGTTCGAGGAGCATCCCGCCGACGCCCGCAAGATCGTCACCAAGGTGGTCGAAGCCGCCGCCGCCCGCGAAGCCGCCCGCAAGGCGCGTGAGCTGACCCGGCGCAAGGGGGTGCTCGACATCGCCACCCTGCCGGGCAAGCTGGCCGACTGCCAGGAGCGCGACCCCGCCCTGTCCGAACTGTTCATCGTCGAGGGTGACTCGGCCGGCGGCTCGGCAAAGCAGGGCCGCAGCCGCGCCTATCAGGCCATCCTGCCGTTGCGCGGCAAGATCCTCAACGTCGAGCGCGCCCGCTTCGACAAGATGCTGTCCTCGGCCGAGATCGGCACCCTGATCGCCGCGCTGGGCACCGGCATCGGCCGCGAGGACTTCAACGTCGGCAAGGCGCGCTACCACAAGATCATCATCATGACCGACGCCGACGTGGACGGCAGCCACATCCGCACCCTGCTGCTGACCTTCTTCTATCGCCAGATGCCCGAGCTGATCGAGAAGGGCTATCTCTACATCGCCCAGCCGCCGCTCTATCGCGCCAAGCGCGGCCAGAGCGAGGTCTACCTCAAGGACGATCGCGCCCTGGAAGAGTATCTGGTGGACGGCGGCCTGTCCGATGCGGTGCTGAAACTGGCCGGCGGCGCCCAGGTCGCCGGTGCCGACCTGCGGACGCTGGTCGAGCAGGCCCGCCAGGTCCGCCACCTGCTGCAGCCGCTGATCCGCCGCCTGCCCATGAAGGTGGTGGAGCAGGCCGCCATCGCCGGCGCCCTCAACGCCCGCCTGCTGACCGACGCCGCCGCCGGCCCCGCCGCCGCCGCCATGGTGGCCGCCCGCCTCGACGCCCTCGAAGCGGCGCTGGAGCGCGGCTGGCAGGGCAGCTGGGTCGAGGGCGACGGCTTCCTCTTCACCCGCACCCTGCGTGGCGTCACCGAGACCCACGCCATCGACGCCGCCATCATCCGCTCGGCCGAGGCCCGTCGCCTCGACGAGCAGGCGCCGCGCCTGCGCGAGACCTATGAGGGCGCCGCCGCCTTCGCCGCCAAGGACAAGGAATCCGCCATCACCGGCCCCAACGGCCTGGTCAACGCGGTGATCGAGCAGGGCCGCAAGGGCATCGCCTTCCAGCGCTACAAGGGCCTGGGCGAGATGAATCCCGGCCAGCTGTGGGAAACCACCCTCGACCCCGAGGCGCGCTCGCTGCTCCAGGTCAAGGTGGCCCATGTGGACGAGGCCGAGGAGGTGTTTTCCACCCTGATGGGCGACGTGGTCGAACCCCGCCGCGACTTCATCCAGACCAACGCGCTCAAGGTGTCGAACCTTGACGTGTAATATTTGTTTCAGGAATTTCTGAGTCCTGAAGCGGGTATCGAGCGCCCATTGAGGGCGCGGCCAAGGGCGCGACTGCGCCCGCCCGCTTTGCCCGATTGCGCTGAAGGTCGACGTCCACCCTCGACGGATCGGTCAGATTCCCTCGCCCGGATCGGCGACCTGTTGCAGGGTGACGTGGAAGGTGGTGCCTTCGCCGGGCACCGATTCCAGCCAGATGCGGCCACCATGCCGCTCGACGATGCGTTTGCAGATCGCCAGGCCGATACCGGTGCCATCATAGCTGTCACGGGTGTGCAGACGCTGGAAGATGCGGAATATCTGGGCGAAATAGCATTCGTCGATGCCGATGCCGTTGTCGGAGATCGTGAACTCCCATAGCCCGCCATCGAGCCGGCAGGCAATCTCGATGGACAACGGGCGCTCGGGCGCACGGTACTTGACCGCGTTGCCGATCAGGTTCTGAAACAGGCTGGTGATTTGCCCCGCATCGCCGAGAACCATGGGCAACGTCGAGGTATCGATCTCGACCTCGCCCGCCGCCTCGGCGATGGCCGGCGCCAGATGGCGCAAGGCGGCGTCCAGCGCCTCCCCGACCGACATGGGAACCATCGGCACATTGGCGCGCCCGACCCGGGAGAACTCCAGCAGGTCGAGAACCAGCCGATCCATGCGGGCGGCGCCCTCGCGGGCGAAGCCGAGGAACTCCCGTCCGCTGTCATCCAGCAGATGCTGGTAGCGGCGCTCCAGCAGGGCGATGTAGCTGCTGATCATCCGCAGCGGCTCGCGCAGGTCGTGGCTCGCCACATAGGCGAATTGTTCCAGCTCGGCGTTCGAGCGTTCAATCTCGCTGACATGGGCGGCGGCCCGGCTCTCGGACCGCTTGTGCTCGGTCACGTCGGCATGAAAGCCCACCACCCGCGCCGCCTCGCCCTCGGAGGCCGGAACGTTGAAGGCGTGCGCCGCCACCCAACAGATGCTGCCATCGGGGCGAACCACCCGGAATTCGGCCGAGTACTGTTCGGCATCCTTGTTGGTGGCGAGGAATTCACCGATCCGGTGGCGATCTTCCGGATGCAGCCACGTTGCCCAGGCACCGGCATCCGCCATCAGCAGGTTGGCCGGGTACCCCCAGATGCGGTCGAAGGCGGGGCTGATATAGTGGAAACGCTGGTAGTCGCGATCGGCGACGAAGAACACCTGATCGATATTCTCGGCCATCTCGCGAAAGCGCCGCTCACTCTCCCGCAGCGAACGGGTCATCCGGTCGGCCATGGAAACCGCCCGCATCCGCATCGACGCCTGCGACCACACGATCACCGTCAGCAACAGGGTCACCGCGAGGCCGCCGAACAGGTACTGCAGCGAGGACTCACGCTCGGCGGCAAGGGTGAACCCCGGCAGCGCGGCGTAGCGGACGCTCAACGTGCGACCGCCGATCGACAGTTCGCGCCGGTCCTGATGGCGGGCGGTGGCGAAATCGAAGTCGGGATGGCTGGTGAAATACAGGCTGTCGGGCGCCGATCCCTCGCCGTCATGGACGGCCAGCGCCACATCGCGGAGCTCCCCGGCGAGGATGGCCTGCATCAGCACCCCCACCCGGCAGCCGGCGGCGGCGAACCCCATCAGCCGGCTGGCCCGCTGCTCGACGCCGTCGGGGATCGCGCTGTCGCGATAGATCGCCTGATACATCAGGAAGGCCGGGGTGGGCTTGTCGTCGATCACCAGGGTGAGCTTGCCGGTGATGCGGGTATCGCCGCTGTCGCGGGCCGATTCGAGCGTCCGTCGCCGCTCGGGATGCGCCCAACTGTCGGAGCCGATCACCGGCAGATTGCCCGGGCTGCGCGGTTCAACGCTGGTCACCACGGTGTAGAACGGCCGCTGGCCCGGGGGGCGGATGGCGAAGCCCGGCTCGAAGCCACGCACCTCGGTCTCCACCTCCCCGCGCTGTTCGTCGGGAACGGCCCGGATATAGACCGTTCCGGTGAGGCCGGGATAGATCGTCTCGACCTGCAAGGTCCGGTTGAAGCGGGCCCAGTCCTCCCGGCTGGGATGGCCGCTGGCCGCCACCACCGCCTGGAACCCCCGCAGCACCTGGGCATAGGCGACCAGGCGCGAGTCGATCAGCACATTGATCTCATCGACGCGGGTGGTGAAACGCTCGTGGGACAAGGCGCGGATATTCGCGGAGGAGACCGACCATCCGGCCAGCGTCGCCGCCAGACCGACCAGCAGCGTCACACCGGCCGCCCAGAGCTGACGCAACGGAGAAGGCGCCTTCGCCCCTGTCATGGAAGATTCCCCCCAATCGCACAACGCCGAACGGGTGACATCCGTCGATCATTGGCGAGGATATCCTACCCCAGGAGTCCCCGGATCACGAATATCGAATCACCCCCTGCTCGACCGCTACGCGAGACCGCTTCAAGGGCGGCCGGAGTCGTCACCCCTTCAGCTTGTACCCTGTCGCGAACATGCGATAGGTCGCGGCGTACAGCAGCAGGTTGGTGGCGCCCACCAGGACCACCCCCAGCCACACCGGCCCGTCCGACTGCCCGATGAAGCCGTAGCGGAAGCCGTCGATCATGTAGAAGAACGGGTTCATCAGGGCGACGGCATGGAAGCCCTCGGGCAGCCGCTCGATGGAATAGAAGGTGCCCGACAGGAACGACAGCGGCGTCACCAGAAAGTTGGTGACGGCGGCCATGTGGTCGAACTTGTCGGCCCAGATGCCGCCCATCATACCCAGCAGCGACAACATCAGCGAGCCCATCACCGCGTGGTACGCGATCAGTGGCAGGCTGTGGGCGTGCATGGGGACGAACAGCGCCATGCCGGCGGTCACCGCCAACCCCACCACCACGCCGCGCGCCACGCCGCCCAGCGCCACCGCGGCGGTCAGTTCGGCGGCCGACAGCGGCGGCATCAGCATGTCGACGATATTGCCCTGAACCTTCGAGATGATCAGCGACGACGAGGTGTTGGCGAAGGCGTTCTGTACCATGGCCATCATGATCAGGCCGGGGGCCAGGAACTGGACGAAAGGCACGCCCTTGACCTCGGCCGCCACCTGGCCCAACGCCAGGGCGAACACGGCCAGGAACAGCAGGGTGGTGACCACCGGGGCGAGGATGGTCTGGAAATAGACCTTGAGGAAGCGCCGCACCTCCTTCAGCAACAGGGTCCAGGCACCCAGCCAGTTGACCGCGCCATAGACCCGGGGCTGGGGAGGAAGGGTGCGAATGTCGCTCACCATGGTATTGTTGCTCCATGACCGCCGCCCGCGAGCGCCGCCCGCCACCGAAGATTACCGCATCCTACATCGAGAATGCCGCGCTGCATTACCTCGAACGCTTCGCCTCGTCCACCGCCAACCTGAAGCGGGTGCTCATGCGCAAGGTCGACCGCTCGCTGGCGCATTGGGGCGGCGAGCGGCCCGAGGCGCTCCAGATGGTGGAGACGGTGCTGACCCGGCTCGCCGGCCTGGGCTATCTCGACGACGCCGCCTATGCCGCCAACAAGGTGCGCGGCCTGCACCGGCGGGGCACCAGCGGGCGGGGCATCCGCGCCGTATTGGCCGCCAAGGGCGTCGCCGCCGAGCAGGCCGACGCGGCGCTGGGCACCCTGGCCGAGGACGCGGACGAGCCCGAACTGGCCGCCTGCCTCAATCTGGCCCGCCGCCGTCGGCTGGGGCCATTCCGCAAGCCCGAGACCCAGGCCGAGTTCCGCGACAAGGACATGGCGGCTCTGGCGCGGGCGGGATTCGGCTGGGACGTGGTGAAACGGGTGATGGCCGGCGAGACAGATCTCAGCGGCTGGTCCAGATGATGATGGTCGAGGGGTTCAACGCATCGGAGGGGAACAGGACCTCGGGCGCTATCATGCTGACCGCGATGCGTCCGCGATTGATGGCGGCCTGCAGGGAATCGCGGAAATTGAGGTTCCAGCGCAACGTCGTCGCCAGTTGCCGATGGATGTCGCTGACCTCGCCGAGGCTACCGTACTGGAACCCCACCGGCTCGATATGGACACCGACCACCTGCTCGGCACCATCGGCCAGGCGATCGAAATAATCCTCGGGAATCGCCTCCACCGCCTCGATGGAATGAACCGTGGTGATCAGGGCGCGCTTGGGCCGGCCCACGAAGGTCAGGTCGGGGGCCAGGTGGGTGAACGGGTGGAACGACGCCTGCATGCCGGTGGCGAGGCCGATCAACTCGCTGGCAAAGGCGCGGCCGCCCTCGGTCAGTTCGCCGCCGAAATACGGCCCGGACCAGCCGCCGAAATAGAAGCAGTCGAACAGATTGCGGCCATAACCGCAGCCGAGTTCCACCACCGCGTCGAACGGCCCCATGCCGGCGACCAGATCGGCGAGGATTTCGCCGGCATAGACGTTGGCGTAGGCGGGTATCACGCAGGTCTGGCCGCGGAACGAACTGGTGCGCAACAGGCGCCTGCCGCCGGGCATGACATCGCCGACCTGGCTTTTGTCGATCAGTTCGAAGGTCTTTTCCAGGTAGCGTACCGCCTGGAAGGCATTGGCGAAGGGGGTCGCGGCGTGCCGGTCGCGAAAGGCGCGGTGAAGCGCGGTCCACGACCCGTCATAGAAGTCGGGCCATCCCTCGGGGGGGAGGGTGACTGTGACATTCGAGGGTGTGGGGACCGAAAACATGCGCGATTAAAGCACCGTGGTCGCCGTCGGCGCAAGCGGGACGGCGGCGGCCGGCGGCGCGTTGGCGAACCACACCGTGGTCTGCGGGAAGGGCATTTCGATGCCCGCGGCGTCGAAGCGCATCTTCATGCGGCGATTGAATTCGCGCAGCACCGACCACTTCTCGGTGGGCAGCGTCTTGACGCGGGCACGGATCACCACCGCCGAGGCGTCGAAGCGCTCGACACCCAGCACCTCCAGCGGCTCGGCGATGGCCGTCGCCCAGCGCGGCTCGGCCTGCATCTCGGCGCCGATCTCGGCCAGGACCGAGGCCACCCGGTCGGTATCCTCGCGATAGGCGATGCCCACGTCCATCACCGCATAGCTGAAGCCCTTGGTCAGGTTGACCACCGTGGTCACCGCGCTGAACGGGATGGTGTGGACGCTGCCCTGGGCGTCGCGCAGGCGGATGGCGCGGATGGAGATGGCCTCCACCGCCCCGGCATGCTCGCCCACCTTGACCACGTCGCCCACCGCGATGGTGTCCTCGAACAGGATGAAGGCGCCGGTGATGATGTCCTGCACCAGCTTCTGCGAGCCGAAGCCCACCGCGATGCCGATCACTCCCGCACCCGCCAGCAGGGGCGCGATGTTGACGCCCAGCTCGGAGAGCACGATCAGCGAGACCAGCACCAGCAGCACCAGGAACACCGCATTGCGCGCCAAGGGCAGCAGGGTGCGGGCGCGCGACGAGCGGGCGCGCGCGTTGCCGTCGCCATCGGTGGCGGTGAGATAGCGCTCGATGGCGCCGTGCACCAGCTCCCACACCACCAGGGCGACCAGCAGCACCACGGCGATGCTGACGCCCGACGACAGCACCCGCTTGCCCGCCTGGCTGGCCAGTGCGCCCAGGATGTCCATGCCCCAGGCCTGCGCCAGCGCCAGCAGCGTCACCAGGCCCACCGCGCCGCGCAGCACCAGATGCAGGATGGGGAGGTAGCGATTGGCGCGGGCCTCCAGCAGAGGGAAGCGGTCGCGGCTGTCCTGGCCGATGGCGAAGCCGCGGTCGATGGCGCGGCGCAGCACCACCGACAGCGCGGCCGACAGGGACAGGATCACCGCGGTCAGCACCGTGGCCCGCAGCATGAATTCGAAGCCGCCGCGCACCTGAAGCGCCCACACCAGATAGACCGCGACGATATAGAGCACCGCCAGCACGTGCCAGATATCGGCCAGACGGGTACGGAAGGCCTGCAGCCGGTCGCCGAACAGCGGACGCTCCGAGGGCCGGCGCAACCCTTCGGCGACGGCATGGCGGTTCTGCAGCACGAAGATCGCCATCATGGTGGCCACCGCCAGGCCGAGGGATTTCAGCACGAACAGGTGCGCCCCGGCGGGAAGCCCCAGCAGGCGGGCGGCTTCCACCGCGAACCAGCCGGTGACGCCGAAGCCGGCCAGGCGGCGGACCCAGATCACCAGATATTCGGCGGTCTCGTCGTTCACCGGCAGCAGGCGCAGGGCGGGCAGGCGGGGCGAGGCCAGGGTGCGCGCCGCCACCATCACCACCCGTACCGCGGCATAGGCGGCGATAGCCAGCGGCACCGCGACCTTTTCCGGCCCGGTCAGGCGGAACATCAGGGCGGTGGCCCAGCCGGCGGCGGCGAAGGCGGCCACCGGCAGCAGATCGGCCAGGGTACGCCCTCCCACCTCCAGCGCCAGGGCCAGCGGCTCCGGCTTAGCCAACGGTGGGCGGCTGCGGCGCCAGCGCAGGATCAGGGCGGCCAGCAACTGATCGACGGCGATGCCGGCTCCCAGCACGGCGGCCAGCCGCAGCAGCACCTCGCCAAGATGGCGGCGCACCAGTTCATCGGCCGCCTTGCCAACCAGCCACTCGGCCAGGTGGGGCAGGTCGCGGGCGGCGTCCACGGCTTCGGTGACCTGATCGCCCAGGGCGTCGAGCCGCTCGGAGAGACGGGCCAACGGGCCGTCCTCGGCCTTGACCGTGGACCGGGCCTGCAGCAACGTCTTCAGCTGTCCCACCAGTTGGGCGCGCGAGGCGTCGTTCTCCAGCGTCGAGACCAGTTTCTCCAACTCGGCGTCGGGCGCCGGTTGTGCCCAGACGGGCGGCGACAGCAGGGTGGCCAGCAGGCAGAGCAACGCGCCATAATGGCGGGCACGAACGGAGGGGCGGGTCATGGCGGCTTTTTGCTGTGAATGATGTCCGGGGCGCTTTAACCACCCCAGTTTGACCAAAATGGGGCGAAGACGACTCAGCCCCCCTTGTACACCGAAATCGAGGGCTCGACATCATGGCCGACGACGTCACCATCTATCACAACCCGCGTTGCAGCAAGTCGCGCGAGACCCTGGCGCTGATCGAGGGCAAGGGCCTGCAGCCGCGCGTGGTGGATTACCTCAGGCAGCCGCCTTCGGCGGCCGAGCTGGAGCGCATCCTCGCCCTGCTGGGCAAGGGGCCGCGCGACATTCTGCGCCGCAAGGAAGCGGCCGAGGCCGGCATCGACGCCGCCGCCCTCGACGATGCCGCCCTGCTGGCCGCCATGGTGGCCCATCCGGCGGTGATCGAGCGGCCCATCGTGGTCGCCGGCGAGCGGGCGGCGCTGGGGCGCCCGCCGGAAAGCGTCTTGGATATTCTCTAGTGTCGAAATCCAATTAGCTTTGGTTCATTGGGCCTGTCGTGATTCAAGCTGAGAAACAGCGGAGAATGGATCATGGCAGGCGAACTCTGGCTGAACGATCGGTAGTGGGCGGACCACGAGACTCCACGCGGTCGCGGAGCACGGCCGGTTCATCCAAATTTCTTAAGAACACGGTTGTTCGCCGGGCGGAGCCTCTGGCCCTTGTGGGCTCCGCCCGCCCTTCGCCAAGCTACCGCCCGCCCGGTGGGCCTCGCTTGCCCTTCGGGCGGCACGGCTGTGGCCGCAAGGGCCGCTGAATACTGGGGCCGATCTCAGTCGCTCGCCAGCGCATTGGCGACCACCATGCGCACCCAGGCCGCTCGCGACAGGCCGAGTTTCTCGGCACGCGCGTCCAGAATTGCGAGTTGGAGTCCTTCGAAGCGGATGATCACCGCCTCCTTGTTCTTCTTGTCCTTCTTCTTCTTTTTCTTTCCCTTGGCGGCAATGGTTCCGCCATCCGCCGTTGCCCTCTTCTTTTTCTTCTTCTCGGGCTCAACCACAGCCGGCGCCTCGGCGGCGGGTGCTGCCAGCGGGTTAGCCGCTTTCACCCTGACGGCCTTGGCCGGCTTGGTTGCCGCCGGTTTGGCCTTCGCCTTGCGCTTGGGTTCCTCGATCTCTTGGGGGTTGGTCATCGGTCTTCTCCAGTCCGCGACGCGATGGCGCCTATATCTCTTATATGTCGGAGCGATATCGCTTTCAAGGTTGACTTTCATCCCTCGAATGACATATTTGGCCGTTCCAGGCAGACCAAAGCACGGCGTTCCGCACGGCAGAGGCGAGGCTGGTTTCCCACATATCCCTATGGGGGCGACCATGACCCATCGTTTTCTGACCGCGGAAGCGGTCGTTTCCGCGCTTCGGCCCATCGAGCCGCTGCTGCTGTCGCGCCCGCATGAAGCGAGACGCGCCGCCGCCGAGGCGTTGCGCGTTTTTCCCGGCGACGTCGCCTATGCCGTCAAGGTCTGCGATCGGCCCGACCTGCTGGAGGCGTTGGCCGAGGCCGGCATCCGCCATTTCGACGTGGCTTCGATCCACGAGATCCGCACCGTGCAGGCGGTGGTGCCCGAGGCCGTGTTGCATTACATGAACCCGGTCAAGCGCCTCGACCACATGGCCGAAGCCTATGGCCGTGGCGTTCGCACCTTCGCCTTCGACTGCGAGCGCGAGTTGGACAAGATCGCCGAGGCCACCGGCGACGATCGCGGCATCCTGCCGGTGGTGCGCATCGCGGTGCCCAACGACCGCGCCAAGCTGCCGCTCGACGGCAAATTCGGCTGCGACGGCGCCGAGGCGTCGCGCCTGCTGCGGCTGGCGGCGACACGCGGCTACCGGGTCGGTATCACCTTTCATGTCGGCTCGCAATGCGAGGACGCCGAGGCCTATTTCGTCGCCACCGAAATGGCCTGCGCGGCGGCCCTCGATGCCGGCGTGGTGCCGGCCATGGTCGACATCGGCGGCGGCTTCCCCACCGCCTTCCGGGGCGACGAGCCCAGCTTCGTCGCCTGCGTCGCCGCCGCCAGGCGGGCGCTTGACCATCGGTTCCCGCACTATCGCGGCGTCTTTCAGTGCGAGCCCGGCCGCCTGCTTGCCGCACCGGCCGCCTCGGTGCTGGTGCGGGTCGAGCTGCGCAAGGGCACCACCCTGCATATCAACGATGGCTATTATGGCCTGTTGGGCGAGCTGAAGTGGATGCCCAGCGTCCATCCGATCCGTCTGGTCCGCCCCAATGCACCGTCCCGCATCGCGGCGGCGGCCTTTGCCCTGCACGGCCCCACCTGCGATTCCATCGACACCATGGATGGACCCTATCCGCTGCCCGACGACGTCTGCGAGGGCGACTGGATCGAGATCGAGCTGACCGGCGCCTATTCCAGCGTGCTGGCCTCGCGCTTCAACGGCTTCCCCGAGACCGAGGTGCTGGTGCTGGGAGAGATGCGGGCGGTCCGCGTCGCGGCCTAGCTGGAGCGGTTCGGCATTTGACGGACCGGCGACCTTGGCCGCCGAACACCGCGTCGGCCACGCTCTCGGCGCGCCGTGGCGCGATTTCGTGAAGCGCCGCTTGGTCGGAGACGAACACCCATCGCGATGCCTTGTCCGGCCTGATGGACGAGGCCGAGACCGATGTGCTGGCCTACATGCCCGTCCCTGCCGCCCATCGGATCAAGTTGCACTCGACCAACCCCATCGAGCGCCTCAACGGGGAGATCAACCGCACTTCGAGTAGCCGCAGGAGGTGCAGGTGTCGCAGCCTTCCGAGCGCAGCAGGCTGGGCTGGCTGCATTTGGGGCAGGTGCGCAGGCGGGAATCGGGTAGGTTAACCACCCGCTTCTGCTCGTCGCGGGCTTCCGGCGGTTCGCGGGCCGCCTTGGGGTCGGGCAGGAAGCCGATGGCGATCATGTGGCGCTCGAACACCTCGCCGATGGCCGCCAGCAGCGACGGCACATAGCGGCCACCCACCCACTGCCCGCCGCGCGGATCGAAGACCGCCTTCAACTCCTCGACCACGAAGGCGATGTCGCCGCCGCGGCGGAACACCGCCGAGATCATCCGGGTCAGCCCGACCGTCCAGGCGAAATGCTCCATGTTCTTCGAGTTGATGAACACCTCGAAGGGCCGCCGCCGACCATCCTGGATGATGTCGTTGAGGGTGATGTACATGGCGTGCTCGCTCTCCGGCCAGCGCACCTTGTAGGTAGCGCCGGGCAGCGCCTCGGGCCGGTCGAGCGGCGCCGTCAGGTGGACGATGGAACCGGCCTCGAAGGCGTCGGCGTGGCGGGCCTTGGGCTTCTCCAGCGGCAGTTCCGGCTCGGCCACCGGGGGCGAGTCCTTCTTGGCGGTCAGCACGGCGCCGGTGACGTCGTTGGGCCGGTAGGTGGTGCAGCCCTTGCACCCCAGGTCGTGGGCCTGGGTGTAGACATCCTTGAAGGACTCGAAGTCGATGCTTTCCGGCACATTGATGGTCTTCGAGATGGACGAGTCGATGTATTTCTGCACCGCCGCCTGCATCACCACATGGTCGCCGGGCGACAGGGTCTGGGCATCGACGAAATAGTCGGGCAGCGCCGCCGTCTCGCCCTTCAGGCGGCGGAACAGGCGGTAGGCGTAGTCGCTGACATCCTCCTCGCGCCGCGTGCCATCGCGTTGCAGCACGCTGCGGCTGTAGTGGAAGCTGAACACCGGCTCCAGCCCCGACGAGACGTTGTCGGCGAACAGCGAGATGGTGCCGGTGGGGGCGATGGAGGTCAGCAGGGCATTGCGCAGGCCCTTGGCGGCGATGGCCTCGCGCACCTCCGGCTCCAAGGTGGCGACATTCCCGCCGGCAAGAAACTTGTTGCGATCGAACAGTGGGAAGCTGCCCTTCTCGGCGGCCAGGTCGGCCGAGGCGAGATAGGCGGCGCGGCGCACCGCCGCCAGCCACTGCTCGGTCAGCCGGATGGCCTCGCGGCCGCCATAGCGGGCACCGCACAGGATCAGCGCGTCGGCCAGCCCGGTGATGCCGAGCCCGATGCGCCGCTTGGCCTCGGCCTCGTGGCGATGCTGCGGCAGCGGATAGTTGGAGACGTCGATGACGTTGTCGAGCATGCGCACGGCGGTGCGCACCAGCCCGTCCAGCCGGTCGAGGTCGAGATGGGCGTCGGACTCGAAGGCCCGCTCCACCAGCCGCGCCAGGTTGATCGAGCCCAGCAGGCAGACGCCATAGGCGGGCAGCGGCTGCTCGCCGCAGGGGTTGGTGGCGTGGATGTCCTCACAGTACCAAAGATTGTTGAGCCGGTTGATGCGGTCGATGAAGATCACCCCCGGCTCGGCATAGGCGTAGGTGGCGCGCATGATCTTGTTCCACAAGTCGCGCGCCGGCAGGCTGCGGTAGGTGACGCCCTTGAAGGTCAGCTCCCAGGCGGCGTCCTGGCGTACCGCCTGCATGAAGGCGTCGGTCACCAGCACCGAAAGATTGAACATGCGCAGCCGCCCGGCCTCGCGTTTGGCGTCGACGAAGGCCTCGATGTCGGGGTGGTCGCACCGCATGGTGGCCATCATGGCGCCGCGTCGCGAGCCGGCGCTCATGATGGTGCGGCACATGGCGTCCCACACATCCATGAACGACAGCGGCCCCGAGGCATCCGCCCCCACCCCCTTGACCGGGGCGCCCTTGGGCCTGAGCGTCGAGAAGTCATAGCCGATGCCGCCGCCCTGCTGCATGGTCAGCGCGGCTTCCTTGAGATGCTCGAAGATGCCGGCCATGTCGTCGGGGATGTCGCCCATGACGAAGCAGTTGAACAGCGTCACCCGCCGGTCGGTGCCGGCGCCCGACAGGATGCGGCCGGCCGGCAGCACCTGGAAATCCTCCATGGCCTCGAAGAAGCGCTGCTCCCACAGGGGGGCGTCGGCTTCGCCGGCCGCCAGGGTACGGGCGACGCGACGCCAGCTGTCCTCGATGGTCTTGTCCACAGCTTCGCCGTCGGCGCCCTTCAGCCGGTACTTCATATCCCAGATCTGCTGGGAAATGGACGCCACCTGTGTCATGCCGCACGCCCTCCGGCGCCGCCCCCTGTCCGCCGGGGCATGGCGCCGCTTCAAAGAATAGCCAACGATGGTCCCTGGACGGTCGGGAGTTTACGGAGGGCAGCCGGCCGCCGTCAATTTCAATGTTCTACATATGTTTCCACAAATCCATCCACAGCACAAGCCCGCGGATGGTGCGGCGGAAGACGTGTTGCCCACATCTGTGGACAAACCAGGGGGCGGCATGGGACATTCAGCCGTGTCCCGTGGCACAATCCACAGGCTTATCCACAGACAAGGCAACTTCTTCAATGGGAACGGGGGGTTGGCGGGCGATGCTGAGGTATCGCCGCACGACCATGGCCACCCCTCCCTGCGGGAGAGGGACCGGGTGAGGAATGCCGAGCGGCGCCCGTCACCCTCACCCTCGTGCGAACCGGCATACCTACCCGGACGGGCAGGACGATCCTCAGCCTTCCGACGCCAGCGCGCGCGCGAGTTGCGACAGCGCTTCCTGGTGCTTCTCGTTGCCGATGCTGGAGAAGTTGCGCGCCAGTTCCAGGCACATGCGCTGGCGGGTGGTGAGGTCGGGAGCCCGCTGGTTCTCGATTCCCTCGAAGAAGTAGCCCACCGGCACGCCAAGAACCTGGGCGATTTCGTAGAGCCGCCCGGCCGAGATGCGGTTGATCCCGCGCTCGTACTTGTGTGCCTGTTGATAAGTGACGCCGATCAAGTCGGCCATCTGTTGCTGCGACAGGCCGAGCATGATGCGACGCTCACGAATGCGAGCACCAACCCGACGATCCGTGTCGTTGGCGCGGTTCACCGGCCGGGGTTTAGTTTCGTTTGTTGCGTCCATTGTCTTTGACTGCTTTCTGGGGGAGATCTCAGGGCTGCGCGGCTTGTCCGCTATATCAGGCATGGCTAGATTTTCCTTTTTGCATAGTCGGATTTGGGCGGACAAGCAACCAATTTATCGGCCTGTCATTATGCCGTCATGCCCGTCAGCCTCACGCAATACGCCTCAGGTGCAGACCCGATCGAATGACACGGGTCACTGTGAGCACATCCGCGCTCCCGTCGATACAATCCGTATGTAGTGCTCCGATTCCACCTCCACCAGAGAGGAAACTTGAAATCGGATGGACTAGCTGTAAGGCGGCCCTAGACCGTCAGGTCGAGGGCACGCCCCGCCGACAGCGGCGGCAGCACCGTCTCGATCGGCGCCGGCCCCGCCGCATTGGCGGCGGCCGTGCGACGATAGGCCGCAACGCCCGCCTGCTGCACCGATGGCGACGGATGCGCCTCGCCGGCCTTGCCGGACGACTGGCCGAACGACTGGCCGAACGACTGGGCGAGAAAGGCGGTGAAGGCTGCGCCACCCTCGCCCCGTCGCTCGCCGCTGCGGTCCAGGCCGCCGCCCTCGCCGGCTGAACGGCGATCGTCGTCGCCGGCGATGGCTCGCCGGTCGGCCTTCCATGCCGAAAGGGCGCGGTCGAACCGGGCGGCGTCGGGACGGACGGAGAGAACGGCCTGCACCGGAAGGGCGGCGGCGGCGACCTGGGCGGCCGTGGCGGCGTTCGGGCGCACCGCAGCGGTCGCGGCGCGTATATCCGCTGCCGAACCGCTGGCTGGAATGCCCGTCGCCATCACGCCCTCCCGTCAACTCCTTACCGACAGCTTACGCCCGCTCTCAAAAGGGAACAATGGGAGTCCGCACCCCGTGCGCGGCCTCACGCCGGGTGGAAGCAGCCGGCAGCGTCCTCGATGGCCTTGGCGAGGCGGATGTCGCGGTCGGTCAGGCCGCCGGCATCATGGGTCGCCAGGGTGATCTCGATACGGTTGTAGACATTGGACCATTCGGGATGATGGTTCATGCGCTCCGCCGCCAGCGCCACCCGGGTCATGAAGGAAAACGCCTCGGAGAAGTCGCGGAAGCGAAAGGACTTGAAGATGGCATCGCGGTCGTCCCGTTCGCTCCAGCCGGAGAGGCCGAGCAACGCGGCGGCGCGCGACGCGCCGGACAGGATTTCGGACATGATGGGATCCTCCTTACCTTAAGGAATGGGTGCGTCTGGCACCGCCATCAAGGCTGAGGTAACATTCCGTCATGAGCAGATTGATCCCTCCCCACAACGTACCGCCCTCGCTGGCCGACCTGGAAACCATCGCCCAGGCCGCCTTCGCCGAAATTCCCGACGAGCTGCGCCGCTTCGCCGCCGACGTCGCCATCCGTGTCGAGGATTTTCCCGACGACGAGACCGAGCAGGAAATGGAGCTGGAAAGCCCGTTCGACATCCTCGGCCTTTATCGCGGCACCGCGCTCGATGACAAGAGCTTCGCCAATACGCCCATGGACGTCGACATGATCCTGCTCTACCGCCGGCCCATCCTCGACTACTGGTGCGAATCCGGTGAAGACTTGACGACGCTGGTAAAACACGTCCTCATTCACGAGATCGGCCACCACTTCGGCTTCAGTGACGACGACATGGAGCGCATCGAGGACGAGGCCTGAACAGGAACGGTAATGCCGCCTTCATCTCTGCCGACGTCCTCGCTCTATCGCGCCTGTGACCCCGACGACCTGCCCTTCGCCAGCACCGCCGAGCTGCCGGACTTCGACGAGCCGGTGGGCCAGGAGCGCGCCGTCGAGGCCATCCGCTTCGCCATCGGCATGCGCCACCGCGGCTTCAACCTGTTCGCCCTGGGCAGCGAGGGTACCGGTCGCCGCAGCCTGGTGATGCAGTCGCTCGGCCAGGCCGCCGCCGACCAGCCGGTGCCCGACGACTGGATCTACGTCAACAATTTCGCGGAAAGCCACAAGGCCCGCGCCATCCGCCTGCCCGCCGGCCGCGCCGGCCGCTTCAAGCGCGACATGGACGAGCTGGTGGACGAGCTGGCCATGGCGCTGCCCGCCGCCTTCGATGCCGAGGAGTACCGCACCCGCAAGCAGGGCGTCGAGGAACAGCTGAAGGAGCGCCAGGAGAAGGTGGTCGAGGACATCCAGCGCGATGCCGCCCTGCACAGCGTCACGCTGATGCGTACGCCGGTCGGTCTGGCGCTGGCCCCCACCCAGGACGGCGAGGTGATCTCGCCCGACGACTTCAAGCAATTGCCCGAGGCCGACCAGGACTCCCGCAAGACGGTGATGATCGGCTATCAAGAGCGGCTGGAGGCCGCCCTCAAGCAGTTCCCGCAGTGGGAGCGCGAGACCCGCGCCCGCATCCGCGAATTGGATCAGGAGGTGGCCGCCTTCGCCATCTCGCACCAGATGGACGAGTTGAAGGAACGCTTCGCCGACCTGCCGGCGGTGATCGACTTTCTCGACGCCATGGCGCGCGACGTGGCCGACAACCTGGGCGATTTCCTGGAAGACGACGAACCGAAGCCACGCCGGCGCAAGGAGAGCCGCAGCAGCGGCTTCCGGCGCTACCGGGTCAACCTTCTGGTCAACAACGGCGAGGGCCGGGGCGCGCCGGTGGTGTTCGAGGACTATCCGACCCAGCCCAACCTCATCGGCCGCGTCGAGCATTTCGCCCAGTTCGGCGCCTTGATCACCGACTTCAACCTCATCAAGCCGGGCAGCCTGCACAAGGCCAATGGCGGCTATCTGGTGATGGACGCCCACAAGCTGCTGACGCAGCCCTTCGCCTGGGATGACCTCAAGCGGTCCCTGCGGGCCCGCCAGGTGGCCATCGAATCACCCGGCCAATCGGTGGGGCTGATGAGCACGGTGCGGCTGGAACCCGAACCCATTCCGCTCGACATCAAGGTGGTGCTGATCGGCGACCCCATGCTGTACTACCTGCTGTCGCACAACGACCCCGAGTTCAACGAGCTGTTCAAGGTCTCGGCCGACTTCGACTGGCGCATGGAGCGTTCGCAGGCCAACACCCTGGCGCTGGCCCGCTCGCTGGCCACCCTGGTGCGCAAGGAGGACCTGCGGGCGCTCGACCGCGGCGCGGTGGCCCGCATCGTCGAGCAGGCCTCGCGCGATGTCGAGGATTCCGGCCAGCTCTCCACCCACATGGCCAGCATCGCCGATCTGGTGCGCGAGGCCGATTACTGGGCACGGCGCCAGGATGCCGGACTGGTCACCGCCGCCCATGTGGAACAGGCCATCGCCGCCTCCATCTACCGGCTCGACCGGGTGCGGGAACGGGTGCAGCAGGAGATCGGCCACGGCACGGTCCACATCGACACCGAGGGCGTCGTGGTCGGCCAGATCAACGGGCTGGCGGTGCTCGAACTGGGCCGCTTCAGCTTCGGCCGCCCCAGCCGCATCACCGCCCGGGTGCGCTTCGGCCGCGGCGAGGTGGTGGACATCGAGCGCGAGGTCCAACTGGGCGGGCCGATCCACGGCAAGGGCGTGCTGATCCTGTCGTCCTTCCTGTCGTCGCGCTTCGCCGCCGACCAGCCGCTGTCGCTGGCCGCCAGCCTGGTCTTCGAGCAGTCCTACGGCGGCATCGAGGGCGATTCGGCCTCGTCGACCGAGCTGTACGCCCTGCTGTCGGCGCTGGCCGACCTGCCATTGCGCCAGAACATCGCCGTCACCGGGTCGGTGGATCAGTTCGGCCGCGTCCAGGCCATCGGCGGCGTCAACGAGAAGGTCGAGGGCTTCTTCGACCTGTGTCGGGCGCGCGGCCTGAGCGGCGAGCAGGGGGTGATGATCCCCGCCGCCAATGTCCGGCACCTGATGCTGCGCCGCGACGTGGTCGAAGCCTGCGGCAAGGGCCTGTTCCATGTCTGGCCGGTGGAGACCATCGACCAAGGCATCGAGCTGCTGACCGGCATCGCGGCCGGCGAGGCCGACGCCAAAGGGGAATTCCCGCCGGGCACCGTCAACCGCAAGGTCGCCGGCCGCCTGCTCCACTTCGCTCGCAAGGCGGAGGACATGGGCCGCCCGCGCGTTCCCTACGGCAACGGCCGCAACGGGCACTGAGGAGGGCGAAATCATAAAGGTTAACAGGGTGCGGAAAAATTCGACTTTTCTTTCGTCATTCCCGCGAAGGCGGGAATCCATGCGTCCGGCAACACAGCATATGGGGGCAAATGCCAGTCCTTGCCCCAACATGGACCCCCGCCTTCGCGGGGGTGACGAGATGAAGGG
>CAJANL010000033.1 GCA_903941105.1 uncultured Rhodospirillaceae bacterium | reverse complement strand
GCCGTTTCCGGCGAGCATTTGGCGTGGGTCGCGCAGGCGATCCGTAAGGTTCGGCTCGTTGAGTGTTACGGCAAGCTGCGGAAATACACGAAGGAAGATGAAACCGGGATCGGCGACGACGAAGAACCCAAGGTTCCGATCATGCCGCTCTATGTCGATATCCAGACATGGCGCCGGGCTGATCGCGAGCGCGATTGGAAGGGCGGCTATGTCGTCCTTCGAAGCTTCGAAAATCCAAAGTCATGGTTCGACATCCGCGAAGAGAGCCAGGACGTCTGGCCCTGGATGCCATTCGAGCGCGAAGCAGCAATTGCTCGCATGACCGGCGTGCCCGTTAAACCGAAGTTTGACGAAGCCCCGAAGCTGTCAAAGAGCGATGAACTTACGGTTGTTCTTGATGAGCTTCGGTCTTCGACGCAGAGCGATCACACGCTTGATATGGTCGAGGCCATTGAAGCCGGTATGCGGGCTGATCCTTATTTCAACTTCGCTCGCGCCCTTACTCTCTGCAACGTCCTTCGTCTCTCGGAGTCCGATTTCGCGCTTGATCGCGAGATCGCCGCTGAGATCGAGGCCATGCATACCGACCTTCGCTCAAGCTTCGCGAAGTGGATCAAGCCAGGGCTGGCCCTGGTCGCTTAGGCCCCTGTCTGGCCTCAGTTTGGCACTTTCTGGAAAACCGATTATATTTGTGGAGCAAGCAGTGTTATGCCCTAAAGGGCATAACCCACCCGCCCGCTCCCTTCGGTCGCGTTCTTGGTGGCTTGCCAGGGGAAACCCCTGGACCCAAAAAGCACACCGCCCACGCCTTTGGCGGGGAGAAAGGACGAGATGGCACGGCCCCGGCTCTCAGCAGATCAGAAGCGATTCCGTCGCGATGTCTGGCTAAACAACGGCGAATGGTCCGCTGTCATCGCCCACGCCAAAGAGGCGGGCTTGCCAACTCGGACCTATTGCCGCCGGGTGCTGCTGCGGAAACACATCCGACCCATTCCCGAACTCAACCGCGAAGCCTGGGGCGAACTGGCCCGGCTGGCGGCGAATATCAATCAGCTTGCCCACCATGCCAATGCATCGGGGGAACTCGGCCAGCTGGTCGAGCTTCAGGCCGTGGCCCGGCAGGTGGCAGCCCTTCGGCTCCAGCTGATCGGAGCCGATACCGACGACGAGGCCGAAGATGATCGGGAAGATTGAGAGCGGATCGGGCTTCCAGGGGCTGACCGCTTATCTTCTGGACGGCGAGGACCACAAGGGCGAGGCCAGGACCGAAGCCGAGATAATCGGTGGAACCGTTCAGCCCGTGCCAGGGTCGAACGATCCAGTGCGCGATATCTCTCGGCAGTACGGCGCATTCCGTCGGCTTCGGCCTGAGTTGAAAAACGCCGTCTGTCATCAGATTTTCCGGCTGGCACCGCAGGACGAAGGCAAGCTGACCACTGGGCAGAAGGCCGAGATCGCGGACAAGTGGTGCGCCGCCATGGGGTACGAGGCTTACACCGTCGTCTGTCATGGTCCCGATTGGCACGTTGAGGCGTCCCGGATCAATCCAGACGGTTCCGTGGTCCCCGATTCCTTTGAAATCCGCCGGTCTGAAAAGGTCATGCATCGGCTGCGGGCTGAATATGGCTTAGTCGAGATCGCACCCAGCCACAACTTGGACCGAGAGGCCGCAGTGGATCATCGCAAGGCACCGACCCGCGCTCAGATCGCCATGGCCGAAAAGGGCGATATGGCCCCCAGCCAGATCATTGCAAACCTGATCGATGAGCGTTTGGACGACGGGCCTTGCTCCGTCGTCCAGTTGGCCGAGCATCTCGAAGCCGCAGGCGTTGGAGTTCGCCCGAATATCGCCAGCACCGGAAAGTTCAGCGGTCTGGCCTACGACCTGGGCGGCATCACGGTTACGGCGAAGGCTATGGGCCGTGGATACACATGGGCAAATCTTGAGAAGAAAGGCGTTTCCTATGTCGAAGATCGCGACCTTCAAGGCCTCGTTGACCGAGTCCACGCAGCAACACAAGCAGGACTCGGCATCACTGAAGGAGCTTCAGCAAGCAATCTCGGAAGTGGTGGCGGAGCTTCAGCAGCTGCCGAGCCGATCCAACCAGGTGGTGGACGACCTGGCCCTGAAATTGGAGACGGTGGCCGTTGGCCTGGCGAAGCTGTCGGACCAGACAAACAGCGCTTTGACCAGCCAGCGCCAGCAGCTGGAAACGGCCAAGGGGCAGATGGCCGACATGGTGTATCAGGCCGACCAGACGACAAGGACCGCGCGGAACTTGCTGGAAATGGCCAAGACCGGCGAGGCGGCCAACTTGAAGCAGATGGAAACGGCATCCGCGCTGCTGTCCGAAACCGCCAGGGAAGTGAAGCTGTCAACGTGGTGGCCGATGATCGCAGCGGTGCTTTCGCTCGCTTGTGTGCTTTGGCTGACCTTCCGGACCCCAGCCCCTACAATGACCGCAGATCAAAAGCGGTTGATCAGCATCGGCCAGCAGGTCGAGACGGCGTATCAGGACCCGGTGAACGCCTCGACACTGCGGCGGGTGTTGGGCTGGAAGTAGACCGGACCCGCCGGGCTATCGGCCAGACCTTGGACGCCCTGCCCTGCGATCAATATGTGATCGGCATCCGGGACGCTAAAACCGGCAAGATGATGCAACGGACCTGGGACCGCGCCCAGGTCGAGAAGTCCACCAGTTGGCTCAAGCGGCAAAATGCCCTCGGCTCGGATATCTATTTTCGGCCAGCGTCCGACAACTACGTCTTGGTCGATGACCTCAACGCCGCCCAGCTGGCGAAGCTTCGGACCATGGGCTTTGACCCTGCCTTGGTCACTGAGACCAGCAATGATAACCATCAAGCCTGGATCAGGCTTGAAGGTGTGACGCCAGAGGAGCGGACTGCCCTTGGTCGCGGCTTGGCCCAGCTGGTGGGAGGCGATCCGTCCAGCGCCGGGCGTGAGCACTTCGGGCGACTGCCGGGCTTCACCAACACCAAGCCAATCCGGAAGCTGGATAATGGCTTTCAGCCGTTCGTCCTTGTCCGCGAGGCTGTCGGAGCCTTGGCGACGAAAGCGAAGGAGCTTGTGCAGTGGGCGCGGGATACCGTGGAAGATAACCGCAAGCGGGCGGCCATCGTCGCCACCACGGCAACGCCCGAGTTCGGCCCCTCGCCCTGGACGAAACAGCCCCGCGGTTCGGCTGTGGAGCAGTTCCAAGCCTATGCCAAATCCTTCGTCACCAAGACCGAGAAGGCCGGCGAGCCGGTGGACTGGTCGCGGATCGACTACAAGGCCGCGCAATCCATGTATGCGAACGGCTGGGGCCGTGACGACATCGCCGAGGGCATCGAAGCTTCAGCCGAGCGCAAGCGAGATCCTGCCGCCTATGCCGCCAAGACCGCCGAAGCGGCGTGCGGATCTGAATGGGCGCAGGCCAAGCGGGCTGAGACTGAGACAAAGCTGAAGGCTGAAGCTGAGGCCGAGGCACAGGCTGAGGCCAGAGCTAAGACCGAGGCCGAGGCCCGGGCTAAGGCCCCGGTGGCTCCCAAATTCATGCCGAAGCCGCCATCCCCGTTCTGAGCCCTGGCCGCGACCGAAGGGAGTGGGTGGGGGCGAGTGCCCACCAGTCACGGCGACCGCCTCCCTTCCTTCCCTTTATCCCCCGTCGGGACGACGGCGGGGCGGTGTGCCTCTCTCGTGAATTCCAAGGCCCTGGTGGCCCTGCTGGCTCTCAACGGGGAGCGACCGAAGGGAGCGTGGGGCGGCAGCCCCTTTAGTTCACCGTAAGGAAATAACTCGGTAGTTCGAAGAATTTAAGGAAACCCATCATCTAGAGCGACGCTGAGATTCAACCTCGTAGCCGTCGCTCTGTTCACTGAAACTCAACGCCCGTAAGGGCTTTAGCATTCGTCCACGTCTGCCTTTGTCGTCTCGACGCGATCCGCCCTTGCAATGAGCAGGGCCGCCAAGGCTCGGGCCTGCTCTGGCAATATGCTGATGTCAGCTAATTTCTTGGCTTCTTTGTCCATGATTGTGACCTCAACGGCTGAAGCCGTGTTTCGGACCTTGAAGCGTAGCTTCCCGTGGGTTCCCGTGGGAATGAAGCTCATGGCTTTTGCCTCTTTGCCCAGGCCGACCGGAACTTTTCGGCGGTGCTCTCACTGACGAAGACGCCTTCGGCTTCGAGCTGAAGCCGAATCGTCCGCCTCCCCTTCCCCTCGCTTGCGAGGGCTTCAATCCTGGCAATCACATCGGCGCTCATTGGGACACGCGGCCCCCCGATCCCTGATTGCCGGTCCCCGTCCCTTATGGGGGCAGGGGGCAGGGAAGGTGGGGCAGGGGATGGCCTGGGCTTGGCCTCTTTCGTTTCCAATGCATCGAGCCGTCGCTTGATACGATCTATCTCTGATTCGTGCGGCTTTGTCAGACAGCCGGAAAGGGCTATGTCTGCCAGGAGTCTGCCGACCGTCACACCCAGCAAATCCGCCGCTTTCGTGATGGCAGCGCGTGTCTTGTCATCCACGCGAATCGTCCATCTGCTCTCGCCCATGTCTGACTCCTGTCATCTTCCGTCACTGATCTTTGCCACGGAGTCGGACAAATGTCATCTTTCGTCATCTGTCAGCGCGTTCTATCGCGTCTTCGCACGATTTCATGTGCTCCTACAGCTTGAATTGCGAAGATCGATCAAAACAGGGCAAAACACCCCCGATCTGGGGTTCGCATGATTTGCTAAATACGACCTGTTGAATCGTATTGCGCGAGCAGGGCGGAAGTGAGAGGCTGTGAAACAGCGAAGGCCACCCGAAGGCGGCCTAGCTGATTGTGGTCCCGGCGACCAACCCCCCGAAATCTTGGCGGACCAAGGGGGCAGGAAGCCCGAATTAGAAGGTCCGGCTCGCGCCGGAACCACGGATATGAAGCTATCATCACAGCTTTCTGTTTTCAACAACGACAAGCCCGCCATGATTTGCGGGATTTGTGGCTAATCTCGCATTTGGTCCTGATACCAAAGACCTCTCGACCTGGATTGAGCGCAAGCGGGCCGCTGGGCGGCATAGTTTCGCTCTCCGTCGTCATCTCGATAATGTCGCATACGATCACCCAACCCGAACCGACGCGGCTTTGCTCGCGCTTAATCTTGCCGGGTGTGGCTCATGGATCGCGACCGGCCATAATGGCGAATGCGAATGCGGAGCCGGGAAGGGCAATGTGCTTAAGGGCAATTTCTGCCAGAACAGGCAATGCCCGCGCTGCGCTCCGATCTTGTCGAAGAACAGCCGAGACCGCATCAAAGCCGCCGTAAAGCGGGCTTTTAAGGGCGCAGGCAACTACAAAGCTTTGGATGTGATGTTCTCAATCAAGAATCCTGAGTATCAGGATTTGCGGACATCAATCAAAAAGCTTCAGAAGGCTTTTCGTAAGTTCCTGAAGCGGCCAGAACTTAAGATGTGCTTGAGCGCAATCCGCTCTATTGAAATTTCGCCGGGTGCGGACGGTCGGCCGCATCCACATATTCACGCTATTATTTTTGTTCCAGGCTCTTATCACCGGAACAACAAGAAGCTCTATATCCCGTTCAATGATGTGGTGTCTTGGGAAGCTGGGGAGATGGTCGAGCCGAAGCGGCTTAGCGCCAAGATCGGCGGCTGTTATACGCCGGTAAAGCGGCGCGTGAAGCTCGGCCTCGTGTCGATCTGGCGCGAGTGCGCCAATCTGGATTACCAGCCTGTTTGCTTTATCAAAGATGTGAAGCGTGGGCGCGATCTCGATCAAGCTATCTCGCACGCGATCAAATACGCTACGAAGCCGGAAGATTATCAACGGGCGGATGGCAAGCCTTCCGCCGTTTCCGGCGAGCATTTGGCGTGGGTCGCGCAGGCGATCCGTAAGGTTCGGCTCGTTGAGTGTTACGGCAAGCTGCGGAAATACACGAAGGAAGATGAAACCGGGATCGGCGACGACGAAGAACCCAAGGTTCCGATC
>CAJANL010000032.1 GCA_903941105.1 uncultured Rhodospirillaceae bacterium | reverse complement strand
TGGCGGGATCTGGAAAAACAGGTGGCGGTCACGGACCACGCCAGCGACCCCGAAGCCGGCCAGGTGCGCCGGATCGCCCGCCGTCCCCGGCGGATCATCAAATTCAGTGGACTGAACTGATCATGACCCTCGATGAAATGAAGGCCGAGCGCGAACGGGTGCTGGCGCGGCGCAACTCGCTGGTCGCCCGCGTCACGGTGGGCGACCGCACCGTCCAATACGACCTCACCCGGGCCAACCATGTCCTGGCCGATCTCGACCGCCGCATCTCCGTGCTGGAGGGCAGGAAGCCCCGTCGGCGCATCCTCGCCGTCGCCACCAAGGGGCTGTGACCATGCTGGGGAGTTTCCGCCGTCGCCTCGGGGCCCTGATCGGCGGCTTCGAGGCCGCCCAGGGCAGCCGCCGACTCAAGGGATTCCAGCCCAGCCGCGCCCACGTCAACACCCTGGTGGCGGCCAGCGGCCCCGAGATCATTGCCCGCGCCCGCTATCTGGTCCGCAACAATGGTTACGCCCTCAACGCCACGGAAAGCTGGACCGGCAATTCGGTGGGTACCGGCATCAAGCCGTCATCGCTGATTGCCGACGCGGCGCTGAAAACCACGGTGCAGAAGCTGTGGCTGGCCTGGACCGACGAATCCGACGCCGAGGCGCTGACCGACTTCTATGGCCAGCAGCGCCGGGCCGCCAGGGAAGCGTTCATTGCCGGCGAGGTGTTCTTCCGCTTCCGCCCACGCCGGCCGGAGGACGGCCTGTCGGTGCCGCTGCAATTGCAGATGCTGCCGTCGGAAATGCTGCCACTGACCCGCAATGAGACCCTGCCCAGTGGCAACGTCATCCGCCAGGGCATCGAGTTCGACCGCATCGGTCGGCGGGCGGCCTATTGGTTCCTGCGTCGCCATCCCGGCGACAGCACCGATCCCGGCATGATGGGCGAAACCGCCCGTGTTCCGGCCTCGGAGATCATCCACGTCATCGATCCGGTGGAATCGGGCCAGCTTCGCGGGGTATCGCGACTGGCCCCGGCCATCGTCAAGCTGGCGCTGCTCGACCAATACGATGACGCCGAGCTGGAGCGCAAAAAGATCGCGGCCATGTACGCGATGTTCGTGACGTCTCCAGCTCCCGCCGACGTCATCGACGCGGTTCCGGGCGAAGGGGGCGATGCCATCGTCGAAGTGCAGCCTGGCCAGGTGGTGCCGCTGGAACCGGGCGAGCAGATCCAGACCTCGGCTCCCGCCGATGTGGGCGGTTCCTATGAGCCGTTCCAGTACCGCACCATCCTGCAGATATCGGCCGCCACGGGGGTGCCTTACGCCTATCTCAGCAACGACATGCTGAAGGCCAACTATTCCAACTCCCGACTGGCTCTGCTGGAATTCCGCCGCCGGGTCGAGGCGTGGCAGCACGCGGTGATGGTCCACCAGCTATGCCGGGTGGTGTGGCAACGCTGGATGGATGTGGCGGTGCTGTCCGGGGCGCTCGACATCGCCGGCTACGAACGCCAGCGAGCCGGCTTCGTTGCCTGTTCCTGGCTGCCGCCGAAATGGGACTGGGTCGATCCGCTGAAGGACACCAAGGCCGAGCGGGAACAGATCGATGCCAAGCTCAAAAGCCGCACCCAGGCATTGGCTGAGCGCGGCTATGACGCCGAGCAGGTGGATGCCGAGATCGCCGCCGACCGTGAGCGGGAACACCGCTTGGGGCTGAACAGCGATCCGTCCACCGACCCTGCCCAACCAGCCTGAAGGTACCCAGTGATGCACGATTTGCCCCATCTGGCGGCCCGTCTCTACGGGACGCCGCTGCTGGTCGCCCGCAGCAAGCTGGATGTGATCCTCGGTGCCCTTGGCCCCCGGCTGGCCGGGCAGCCCATTTCCTTCGACGGTGACGCAGCTTCGACCGGCGATGTCGTGGTCACCGCCGACGGCATCGCCATCGTGCCGGTGATCGGCACCCTGGTGGCCCGCTCCGGTTACCTCGGCGCGGCCAGCGGGCTGACTGCTTATTCCGACATCGCCGATGCCATCGAGTCGGCAGCCACCGACCCCGGCATCCGCGCCATCCTGCTGGACGTGGATTCCTCTGGTGGCGAGGTGGGCGGGTTGTTTGATCTGGTCGACCACATCCAGGCCATCCGCCGCCAGTGCGGCAAGCCCATCTGGGCGGTGGCCGACGAGGCCGCCCTGTCGGCGGCCTATGCCATCGCCTGCACCGCCGACCGCCTTTATGTCACCCAGACCGGCGAGGTCGGCTCCATAGGTGTGGTGGCGGTCCACCGCGACGAATCCGGAGCCGATGCTCAGGCTGGGCTGGCGTGGAGCTTCGTCCATGCCGGTGCCGCCAAGGTCGATGGCAACCCGCATCAGCCGCTGTCTGATTCTGCCCGCGCCACGCTCCAGGCCGATGTTGACGCCTTGTATGGAAAATTCACCACCCTGGTGGCCGAGCGGCGGCGGCTGTCTCCCGATGCCGTGCGGGCCACCGAGGCTGCGGTCTATCGCGGCGACCAGGCGGTAGCCGTTGGGCTGGCCGACAAGGTCGGCACGCTCCGCATCGCCCTGGCCGATCTCGGTTCCACCCTGGCGCGCCCGTCTATCCGTTCCCCCGTCCTGTCCAAACCCAAGGAGACCACCATGTCCGAGCAAACGGGGGACATCCCCGTCATCGAAGCCGAGCGCCCCGCTCCGGGAGCCATTGTTCCGGTGCCCGGCGAAGTAACCGCCCAGATGGAACAGCGCCTGCGCGCCGAATATTCCGAAATCAGCGCCATCGCCGCTCAGGCCGCCCGCCTGGGCGTGACCATCGATCCCGCCGAGGCCATGGCCAAGGGCATCTGCCCCGAGGCGCTGCGTCGCACCGTGCTGGAGCAACTGGCCGAGCGCTCCGAGGCCACCGATGTGGTCGCCGCCGCTCCGGCGGGAGCCGCCCCCAAGACCGAAACCGAAAGCCCCATCGTCCGGCGTGCCCGCGAAGCCGCCGCCCGGAAATAAGGACACGCTGCCATGCCTGTGTTGACCGCTTCGCCCACCCTGGGCGATCTGCTGAAGTTTGAACTGAACGCCAGCTACACTCGCGAGACCGTCACCCTGAAGGCGGGGACCAGTTATCCCCTGGGTTCCGTGCTGGGCCGCATCACCGCCAGCGGTGAATACCGCCTGTCACCCGCCGCACTGGTGGCCGGCGACGACGGAGCGGAGAACGCCAGTGCCGTGCTGATCGAATCGGTGGATGCCACCGACGGCGTGGTCACCGGCCTGATCGCCGCCCGCGGCCCGGTCATCCTGGCCGATGCCGCTCTGGCGTTTGACGCCTCGGTCGACCAGCCCACCGAACGGGCCGCCAAGATCGCCCAGCTTGCCACCGTGGGGCTGGTTGCCCGCGCCACTGTCTGATCGGAGCCTTTCCCATGACCCAGATCATCAATCCCTTCGACGTGGGCGGCTACTCGCTCGCCGAAATGACCCAGGCCATCAACATCCTGCCCAACCTCTATACTCGGCTGGGCCAGATGGGGCTGTTTCGCTTCGAGGGCGTCACCCAGCGCAGCGTCATCATCGAGCAGGCCGAGGGTGTCCTCAATCTGCTGCCCACCGTTCCTCTGGGCGGCCCGGCCACCGTCGCCAACCGCGATGCCCGGTCCATGCGCTCCTTCACCGTGCCGTGGATTCCCCATGACGATTCCATCACGCCCCAGGATGTCCAGGGCGTGCGCGGCTTCGGCGTCGCCGATGCCGCCGATCCCCTGGCCACCGTCATGGAGCGCAAGCTGACCCGCATGCGGAGCAAGCACGCCCAGACCAGGGA
>CAJANL010000031.1 GCA_903941105.1 uncultured Rhodospirillaceae bacterium | reverse complement strand
CCACCCGCATGCCGCCCATGGCGGTTTCCATCTGGACGAAGTGGTGGCTGTCGGCGCGGCAGTCGCCGATATGGGCCGCGTTGCCTCCCAAGGGATGGGCGCGCATGACCGCCAGCAGGCGCTCGGCGTCGGCGGCGTCGCAGATGCAGATCAGCTTGCCCTCGTTGGCGACGTAAAGCGGGTCGAGCCCCAGCAGTTCGCAGGCGCCGCGCACCTCGGTCCGTACCGGGACGGCGGTTTCCTTGATCATCATGCCGACGGCCGACTGGGCGGCGATCTCGTTGAGGGTCGAGGCCAGCCCGCCCCGTGTCGGGTCGCGCAGCACCCGGATGCCCGGTACCGCGGCCACCATGGCAGCCACCATGGTGTGCAGCGCCGCCGAGTCCGACAGGATGGCGGACTCGAATCCCAGCGACTCGCGCTGGCTCATCACCGCCACGCCGTGGTCGCCCATGGTGCCCGAGACCAGGATGGCATCGCCGGGTCGCGCCTTGTCGCCCGAGATGTCGACGCCGGGGGGCACCATGCCGATGCCGGCGGTGGTGATGAAAATTCCGTCGCCCTTGCCCTTCTCGACCACCTTGGTGTCGCCGGTGACCACCGGCACGCCGGCTTCCTTCGAAGCCCGCGCCATGGAGTCCACCACCCGCTTCAAGTCGGCCAGCGGGAAGCCCTCCTCGATGATGAATCCCGCCGACAGCGACAGCGGCACCGCACCGGCCATGGCGACATCGTTGACGGTGCCGTGCACCGCGAGCGAGCCGATATCGCCGCCGGGGAAGAACAGCGGGCTGATGACATAGCCGTCGGTGGTCATCACCATGCGGCCGCCGGGCACGTCGAAGGCCGCCTGATCATTGCGCTGGCGCAGGGCGTCGTTGTCGAAGGCGGCGACGAACAGCTCGTCCACCAACTGCGCCATGGCCCGCCCGCCACCGCCATGGGTGAGATCGACGCGGCCGGATTTCAGGTCGAGCGGGCGGGGATGGGGGCGGCGGGGAAGGGTCATTGCCCTAGCTCGGGAAGAGGCGCGCCGGTCACTCGCGAATAAAGAACGTAGGGGTCGATATCCGCGCCGTTGGGCCAGCATATGGTGCCGGATTCAGGATCAACCCGCACCTTGGCGAATTCCCGGGGATCTCGGAGTGGTTCGAATACACCGTTGAACGACAGGAAGCCGGTGCATTCCAAGTCTCCTTCGCGACCATCATCAAATTTGATGTGGAGGCGGGTGTCTCCAATGACGTTCACGTCGATCACATCCATCGTGTCACTCCAACGGAGCAATGGGCTTGAAGGGGATTTCATCGCGTCCCCGCTGCCAGTCTTCCAAAAGTTCGCTTCTATGGGCGTTGGCCCACTCCTTCACCAAACTCAGCGCGCGAGGTGAAAGGGACCCCTTGATGAGCGACAGATCGGCAATGGAGACCATTACATCGCGCCCCTCGTATCGAACATGGAAATGAGGTGGAGCATGCTCATTATAGTACATGAAGATCACCATGCCGAAGAACCGGCTGATCTCAGGCATCGGCGTCTTTCCCTCCGGCGCTGCGGAATCTCCCATAGGTCCAGTGCGCCGCGCAGGCGCCCTCGGCCGAGACCATGCAGCTGCCCATGGGGTTCTCGGGGGTGCAGACGGTGCCGAACAGCTTGCAGTCCACCGGCTTCTTGACGCCCCGGAGGATGGCGCCGCAGTCGCAGGCCTTGTTGTCGGGAACCTGCTCCTGCGGGATGTCCGGCCAGCGCCGCTCGGCATCCCAGGCGGCGAAGGGCTGCTTGATGCGCAGCGCGGAGTAGGGCACCAGGCCGAGGCCGCGCCATTCGAAGGAGCGGCGGAGTTCGAACACCTCGGCCACCAGCGACTTTGCCTTTTCATTGCCGTCCCGGGTGACGGCGCGAGAGAACTCGTTCTCGACCTCGAAACGCCCCGAATTGATCTGGCGAACCAGCATCAGCAGCGCCTGCATGACGTCGAGCGGCTCGAACCCGGCGATCACCACCGGGCGCCGGTACTCCTCGGCGAAGTACTCGTAGGGCCGCGAGCCGATCACCGTCGAGACATGCGCCGGGCCGATGAAAGCGTCGAGCTTGACGGTGCCCAGCTCGCGCACCTCGGGAGAGTCGAGGATCTGGGTGATGGCCGAGGGGGTCAGCACGTGATTGCAGAACACCGAGAAATTGGTCAGCCCCAGGGCCTTGGCCTGTTTGAGAGCGACGGCGGTGGGGGGCGTGGTGGTCTCGAAGCCGATGGCGAAGAAGACGATCTGTCGCGTCGGGTTGTCGGCGGCCAGCTTGAGCGCGTCCATGGTCGACCACACCATGCGGACGTCGGCGCCCTCGGCCTTGGCCTTCAGCAGCGACAGCCGCTTCGAGCCCGGCACCCGCATCATGTCGCCATAGGTGCACAGCGTCACGCCGTCCTGCTTGGCCAGCCAGATGGCGGCGTCGATGCGGCCCACCGGCAGGACGCAGACCGGGCAGCCAGGGCCGTGGATGAAGCGGACATTGGCCGGCAGCAGGTCTTCCAGCCCATAGCGGCTGATGGCGTGGGTGTGGCCGCCGCAGAACTCCATGATGTTGTAGGAGCGGCCCGGACCGGCTTCGGCGGCGATCACCCGGGCGAGGCCCTTGGCCACCTGGCCGTCACGGAACTCGTCGATGTACTTCATGCGCTTTCGGCCAGCTGGCCCATCTCGGCGAACAGGGCCAGGGTCTTGGCCGCCTCCTCGGGATCGAGCCGGGTCAGGGCGTAACCCACATGGACGATGACGTAGTCGCCGGGCTGCACGCCGGCCACCAGGGCCAGCGAGACCGGCTTGGAGACGCCGCCCAGCTCGACCTTGGCCATGTCGTCGGGCAGCAGTTCGGTCACCAAGGCGGGAAGGGCGAGACACATGGCTTCGTTGTCCTATTCGGTCAATGCCGCGATCCAGGCCTGCCCGAGGCTGAGGCCGGCGTCGCCCGGCGACACCTTCGAGGCCGTCAGCGCCCGCAGGCCCACCTGCCCCAGCCGCTGCGCCAGCCCCTCGCGCAGCACCCTGTTGAGGAAGCAGCCTCCTCCCAGGGCGACGCTGCGGATGCCGGTCTCCTCGGCGGCCCATTCCGCCCAGATGGCCAGCGCCTCGATCAAGGTGCCGTGGAACAGGTTGGCACCTTCGACCGCGTCGCCGCAAGCCGTCAGACGTGACAGGGTCGGCAGCAGGTCGAGGACACCGTTCTCCAGCGTCCAGCCGCCGGGCAGGGCCTGCGGATCGGTGACCAGGGCCTCCAGCGCCATGGGGGCCTGGCCCTCGAATTCGGCCACGGGATGAACCCCCAGCAGGCCGCAGGCGGCGTCGAACAGCCGGCCGGTGCTGGAGGTGGCCGGGCAATTGAAGCCTTGGTCGAGCACGCGGTCGATCAGCCCCGAGGCCGGAATGTCGACGAAGCGCGCCGCGGTCTCGCCGCCGCGACCCATGCGATGCAGCGCCGCCGCCGCCATGCGCCACGGCTCGCGCGCGGCGGTGTCGCCGCCGGGCTGGGGCAGCAGTGCGAGATGTCCCAGCCGGTGATAGCGTGGCCCCTCGGCCAGCAGCAGCTCGCCGCCCCAGGACTCGTTGTTCGGTCCCAGGCCGAAGCCGTCGAGCGACAGGCCGATCACCGGTGCGTCCAGCCCATGTTCGGCGGCCAGGGCGGCGGCGTGGGCATGGTGGTGCTGCACCGGCACCAGCGGCAGGTCGAGCCCCTGGGCGTAGCGGGTGGAGTGGAAATCGGGGTGGAGGTCGTGGGCGATGCGAACGGGGTCGACGCCCACCGCCTCCACCAGACGCTCCACCGAGTCCTCGAACGCCTTGATGGCCTCCGGTGTGCGGAGGTCGCCATGCACCGGCGACAGGTAGGCGGTGGCGTCCTTGGTGACGCAGACCGTGTTCTTGAGGAACGGCCCCAGCGCCAGCACCGGCGGCACCGCGCGCGGCAACGGGATGGTGAGGGCGACGGCGTCCAGCCTCATTGCACCCTCATCGCCGCCGCCCGTCTCCGGCCTTCGGCGATCCAGGCCAGCCACTGGTCGAAGCCCTCGCCGGTGCGGGCCGACAGCTTCAGCACCACGATATCGGGATTGACCCGGCGGGCGTAGTCGATGCAACGCTCGACGTCGAAGTCGGTATAGGGCAGCAGGTCGACCTTGTTGAGGATCATCATGCCGGCGGCGTGGAACATGTCGGGGTACTTCAAGGGTTTGTCCTCGCCCTCGGTGACCGACAGGATCGCCACCTTGTAGGCTTCGCCGAGGTCGAAGGCGGCGGGGCAGACCAGATTGCCGACGTTTTCGATGAACAGTACCGAATCGTCGGCGGGCTTCAGGCGGCCCAGCGCCGACTGCACCATATGGGCATCGAGGTGGCAGCCCTTGCCGGTGTTGACCTGCAAGGCCGGCGCTCCGGTGGCGCGGATGCGGTCGGCGTCGAAGCTGGTCTGCTGGTCGCCCTCGATCACCGACACCGGATAGCGTCCGGCCACTTCGGTGACGGTACGGCACAGCAGGGTCGTCTTGCCCGAGCCGGGGCTGGATACCAGATTGAGCGTGAAGATGCCGTGCTCGGCCAACCATTGGCGGTTATGGGCGGCGAGGTGGTCGTTGTGGCCGAGGATGTCCCGTTCGATCTGGACGATGCGCGTCTGGCTCATGCCCGGCACATGCACCCCGGCCAGGCCCTCGCCGAAATGGATGTCGCCGTGGTCGTGCCCATGGTCGTGCTCATGGGAATGCCCGTGCGAATGCCCATGGCCATGATGGTGATCATGAGGATGAGGGTGGGAGTGTCCCTCCAGCTTGGCGTCGCCGCAACCGCAGACCGTGCACATCACTCGACCTCCAATTCCTTGATCCGCATTTCGTCGCCGGTGGTGACGGTCAGGTGGTGACCGCCGCATTGGGGGCAAGGATCGAAGCGCTGGGCGATGGAGACGCTCTCGGAGCAGTCCATGCACCAGGCGGTGCCGGGGACCCGGAGGATCTGGAGCACCGCGCCCTCGGTCAACGGATTGCCCCGGGCGACGGCGTCGAAGCAGAACAGCATGGAATCAGGTTCGACGCTCGACAACTCGCCGATCTCCAGCCACACCGTCTTGACCCGGGAGGCGCCGTGCCTCGCGGCCTGCTCCTCGACGATCCGCACCACGCCCTCGGTCAGCGACATCTCATGCATGACTCTACTCCACCCTGATCCGGCAGGCGACGCAAGGGTCGAGTGCAAGACAGAGCAGGCGCGCCCGCCATTCCAGCCCCTCGTCGGCTGCGGTTCCCACGAGGCCCAGGGCCAGCGGCCCGTTGGGGTGGAGATTCCACTCGGTGGGGGCGAGGATGCGGAAATCGGCGATCGTGCCGGCGTCAAGGCGGACATGGTGGAGCAGCAGGCCACGCGCCGCCTCGACGGCGCCGAGGCCTCCACCCCAACCCTCCTCCGCCTTCAGCGGGGGAGGGGACAAAAGGAGTGCGTTCACCTCCGCCCCCCTTGCCTGCAAGCGCGCCAGCAGGCCGTTGCCGCCCATGGGGTGGCGCGCCAGGGGGCCGGTCTCGTGGACGGTTCCGTCGAGGTCGGGCAGGGCGGCGAAATCGGCGTCGGCGGCAAGGCGCTCGCCCAGCCGGCCAGCGGCGTCGGGCGGCATCAGCGGCACCGGGGAGGCGCCGAATTCCGTGAGACCCGCATCCGCCACCCTGCGCAGCAGCCGGGCGGCGATGCCGGGCAACACGTGATCGGCGGCGCTCTTCAGCGTCCCGGACACCGATTCAAGCGCCGCCTCGTCCGGAGCCAGCCGGCCGCCGCCGGGGCGGTGCCAGTCGCCGTCGGGATAGAGTGCCTTGCGGCAGGCCGCCACCGCCGGCCGCAGGGGCTTGACGGCGGAAAGGTCGGGGGCCTCGCCCAGCACCTCCGGCCAGTCGCGTGCCATGCCCAGCAGGTGCTCGGCCACCGTCTCGGCCCGCAGCATCTGCCGGCGGGCGGTGTGGTGATCGGGGGAGACCGCGGTGCCGGCGGCGGCCTCGATCGCCGCCAGGGCGGCCAGGGTCTGGGCGGTTCCGCACAGCGAGAAGACGGTGGACAGCAGTTGGGTGGCCTGGGCGGGGGCGCGACCGGCCAGCAGGCGGGCGGCCTGGGGGCTGCGGGTCGAGGCGATGGCGACGCGGGCGACGCGGCCATCCTCGACGCCCAAGGTGACGGTAAGCGCCGCCTCCAGCGGAAACATCAGGCCTGGCCGTCGGCCAGCACTTGCGCCAGATAGGCCAGCGCCTGCTCCGCCGCTTCGGGCTCCAGCCGCTCCGAGGCGAAATTACCGCCGGCGCCGAGGATCAGATAGTCGCCCACCGCCACCTCGTCCTCCAGCATCATCAGGCTGGTGGTGCGGGTGACGCCAAACGCCTCGACCGTGGCCATGCCGTTGCCGATGGCAACGATGCGCGAGGGAACCGCCATGCACATGACGGTCAGGCCGCCTTGGCCCGGACCGGGACGCCGATGGCGGCCAGCTCATCCACCAGGCAGGCCAGCAGGGCCGGCATATGCGGCGCGACCTCGGGCGACAGCTCCAGGCCCAGCTCGAAGGATTTGGGCTGCATGCCGAACAGCACGACGCGCTTGGGCATGATGCCATGCAGGTTCATGGTTGCCAGCACGTCGGACAGGCCGACCTGATGCGGCGACAGCTTGGTCTTGAAATGGGCCTGCAACCCGTCGTGGTCGACGCGCTTGATGGCGCCCGGTTCGGCATGGAACTTCATGGCGTCGGCGATCAGCATGTGATCGGCGTCGGCCATCTGGTCGAGGCAATCCATGGCCGAGGTGCCGCCGTCGACGACGGTGATCTCGGGCGGCAGGTCGTAGCGCTTCTCCAACTCGTTGACCGTATGGACCCCGACGCCGTCGTCGGTGCAGAGGATGTTGCCGATGCCGAGCACCACGATGCGCATGAAATACCTGCTCCCAATAAATGCCCCCTCTCCCGCCGGGGGGAGAGGGGGAATCCTACCCTACTACAGCGCCTTGACCTGAACGACGTCGTTGTTCTCCTCGTCCACCACATGGATGGCGCAGGCGATGCACGGGTCGAACGAGTGGATGGTGCGCAGGACCTCAAGCGGCTGCTCGGCATCGGCGATCGGGTTGTCGATCAGCGAGGCCTCGTAGGGACCCGGCACGTCGTTCTCGTCGCGCGGACCGGCGTTCCAGGTCGAGGGCACGACGCACTGGTAGTTGGTGATCTTGCCGTCCTTGATCACCGCCCAATGCGACAGCATGCCACGAGGCGCCTCGTGGAAGCCGTAGCCCATGATCTCGCCCTTGGGGAAGGTGGGCTTGTTGAAGGTCTTGGTGTCGCCCTTGGCGATGTTGTCGATCAGGGCCTGCCAGTTGTGGCTCAGCATGTCCATCATGACGGCGCAGCGGACCGCGCGGGCGGCGTGGCGGCCGATGGTGGAGTGCAGCGCCGCCAGGGGGATCTTCGACCCCAGAAGGCTGGAGGCGGTGTCGAGCACCTTGGTGGCGTAGCCGATGGTGGGCTGATGGCCGGCGGCGACGCCGCACAGCACCTGCGCCAGCGGACCCACCTGGGCACGCTTGCCGTAGAAGGTCGGCGACTTGAGCCAGGAGTATTTGCCGTTGTCCTGGAACTCGGTGTAATTGGGCTTGGTCTCGCCCTTGTAGGGGTGCAGCGGACCCGGCTTGGAGTATTCGTACCAGGCGTGCTTGACGCTCTCCTCGACGCCCTTGCCGAGGAAGTCGTCGCCGAAGCTCTTGATCGGCTGGTACTTGGACAGGTCGCCGTCCGGGATGTAGCCGCCCGGCATCAGGAACTGGGTGCCCTTGGTGTCCATGGGGATGTCGGGGGCGGCGAGGTAGTTGGTGACGCCCTTGCCGTACTTGGTCCAGTCGGCATAGAAGGCGCCGATGGCCGAGATGTCCACCAGATAGACCTGATTGACGAAGGTCGCCAGCCTGTCGATGTGCTCCTTGATCATCATCAGGCGCTCGACCGTCAGAACCGACTGGCTGTCGGTGGCGATCGGGTTGGAAACGCCGCCCACCGCCAGATTCTGGATGTGCGGCGTCTTCGAGCCCAGGATCGAGACGATCTTGTTGGCCTGGCGCTGGATGTCGAGGGCCTGGAGGTAGTGCGCCACCGCCATCAGGTTGACCTCGGGCGACAGCTTCATCGCCGGGTGGCCCCAATAGCCGTTGGCGAACGGCCCCAACTGCCCCGAGCCGACGAAGCTCTTCAGCTTCTCCAGCGTCTGGGTCATGACGTGCTTGTTGTTGAGGTGCCAGCTCGACAGGCTTTCCGCCAGTTGGGCGGTCTTGATGGGATCGGCCTTGGTGGCCGAGACCACGTCGACGAAATCCAGCGCCGACAGGTGGTAGAAGTGCACGATGTGGTCATGCACCGCATGCGCGGTCTGGATGATGTTGCGGATCAGCTGGGCGTTGAGCGGGATATCCAGCTTCAGCGCGTCCTCGACCGCCCGCACCGAGGTCAGCGCGTGCACGGTGGTGCAGACGCCGCAGATGCGCTGGGTGATGGCCCAGGCGTCGCGCGGGTCGCGGCCGAGCAGGATCAGCTCGACGCCGCGCCACATCTGGCCCGACGACCAGGCCTTGGTGACCTTGCCCCCGTCGACCTCGACGTCGATGCGCAGGTGGCCTTCAATCCGGGTGATGGGATCGATGGTGATTCTCTTGCTCACGACTCAAATCTCCTTACTCAGCGGCCGAGGTCGCGTG
>CAJANL010000030.1 GCA_903941105.1 uncultured Rhodospirillaceae bacterium | reverse complement strand
GCCCTGCGCTGCCCGCCGGGCGACGCCGACGTCACCAAGCTGTCGGGCGGCGAGCGCCGCCGCGTCGCGCTGTGCCGCCTGCTGCTGTCGCATCCCGACATGCTGCTGCTCGACGAGCCCACCAACCACCTCGACGCCGAGTCGGTGGCCTGGCTGGAGCGCTTCCTGGAGGACTACAGCGGCACGGTGGTGATCGTCACCCATGACCGCTACTTCCTCGACAACGTCACCGGCTGGATTCTCGAACTGGAGCGCGGCCAGGGCATCCCCTACGAGGGCAACTACACCGGCTGGCTGGAGCAGAAGGACAAGCGGCTGGAGCAGGAATCCCGCGAGGAATCGTCGCGCCAGCGCGCCATCAAGGACGAGCTGGAATGGGTGCGCGCCAGCCCCAAGGCCCGCCAGACCAAGAGCAAGGCGCGCATCAACGCCTTCGAGGACCGGGTGGCGAAAAGCCAGGAGAAGGCCACCGGCACCGCCCAGATCACCATTCCGCCCGGCCCCCGCCTCGGCGGCAAGGTCATCGAGGCGACGGGGGTGGCGAAGGCTTTCGGCGACCGGCTGCTGTTCGAGAATCTGGCCTTCCGGCTGCCGCCCGGCGGTATCGTCGGCATCATCGGCCCCAACGGTGCCGGCAAAACCACCCTGTTCCGCATGATCACCGGCCAGGAAACCGCCGACGCCGGAAGCTTCACCGTGGGCGAGACGGTGGTGCTGGGCTATGTCGACCAGAGCCGCGACACCCTCGACCCCAACAAGACGGTGTTCGAGGAAATCTCCGACGGCCAGGACGAGATCGATCTCGGCCGCCGCAAGATCAACAGCCGCGCCTATTCCGGTCTGTTCAACTTCCGTGGTGCCGATCAGCAAAAGAAGGTCGGCGTGCTGTCGGGCGGCGAGCGCAACCGGGTCCATCTCGCCAAGATGCTGTCGCGCCCCGCCAACGTCATCCTGCTCGACGAACCCACCAACGACCTCGACGTCGAGACCCTGATGGCGCTGGAAGAGGCGCTGGACGAGTTCCCCGGCTGCGCCGTGGTCATCAGCCACGATCGCTGGTTCCTCGACCGCATCGCCACCCACATCCTGGCCTTCGAGGGCGACTCGCAGGTGGTGTGGTTCGAGGGCAACTATCAGGACTACGAGGTTGATCGCAAGCGCCGCCTGGGCGCCGACGCCGATCAGCCGCACCGCATCAAGTACAAGCCGCTGAAGCGTTAGGGAATTCCCCTTTGAACTCGCCCCGCGCCGTGTGGGTGGTGGCTGGCGGCCTGGTGCTGCTGGGCCTCGCCATCGCCCTGTGGCTGGTCGGCCATCGGCCGCTGCTGCCCGAGGACGACGTCGCCGCTCCAGTGCCGGGCGAGGTCGCCACCCTGGCCCGCTTGCAGGCCGATTTCAGCCGTGCCGCCGCCAGCCAGGGACTGCGCCCGCCCGAATCGGTGCCTGATCGCCTGGAACTGCTGGCCGATGCCCTGCAGGCACTGCTCGCCGGCCATCCCGCCAAGGCCGGCGGCCTGCTCGACGTGGTAGAGCTTGAGATCGCCCGCCGCCTGCCCAGCGAGCGGGACATCGTCGACGATCCCGCCGTGGCGGCACGGGCGGAATGGCTGGTGTCCTATTTCGAGCTGCTGCCGGCCCCGCCCAAACCGGGCAAGCAAAAGCTCGACACCACCGTTTGGGTGCGTTTCACCATCGCCATGCGCAAGGTCGACGCCATCCTGCTGGGGGGAATTCTTCCATCGGTGTCGGGCTATGATCTGGTGGCCCGCAAATCCGGCCCGCACGACGGCATCTGGCTGCGACTGCCGTGCAAGGTGGTGGCCGGTCGCCGCGCCGTGCTCGACCTGGCCGCCAAGCGCCTCAAGCAGCTTGCCGGCCCGCTCACCGACTGTCCGCTGCCCGAAGGCCACGAAGCCGACTTCGCCATGGCGGAGAAATTGGCCCGCGGCGCGGCGACGCGATAGCAATCACTCCGCGTCGTCATCCTCCTCGGCGGGGGTGGCGAGGATGAAGGGGCTGCCGCAGCGGCGACAGGAGGCCTCGGCGACCACCTGTCCCAGGGTGCAGTCCTCGCCGTGACGCTCGAAGATGGCGTCAACGGCGGTCTCGGAATGGGCGCCGCACTGGGTGCAGACGAAACTGACCTCGGTTGCCCCCATCCAGGCGGCGGAGGCGGAGAACAGGTGCATCCAGGCGACCATATCTTTCATCCTGTCCGGTTGACCCTCGGGGCGGCAGAAGTCATAGCCGAACCCAGACGCATGGGCTATTGCCCTGCCGGTCTACATCCTAGGTGGCGGGGACAATCCGCACTGCCCTAAGGGGATAACCCGATGAGGTTTACTTCGGCGAACGATGTCACAGAACCGTCGCTTGTTTGGAAGTCTTCGAGGCTTTAATCACGCCGCATGAAACGACAGAGAGCCCCGATGAATTTCTTCCGAGACGAAATCATTCACTGCCCCCACTGCAACCGACGCACCCCGCATCTGGTGGTGACTGAACGCGTCGTGGCGGCGGTCCTCTGGTGCCGCAGCTGCTTCGGCACCCGCGTCAGCTCGGAAGTTCCCCGTCCCTCCCAATCCGCGCCGTTGCCGGTCGGGGCGGCTTGCGCTCATCCTCGGGCGAGCGCAACAGCCGGGAAGGACGCATCATGCGCCGCCTGCTCGCCGCCGTTTTCACCGCCCTTGTCGCCGTCCTTGCCGGCGCCGGAGACGCTCGCGCCGACTGGCGGGTGGTACGCTGGATCGGACCTCAGCGCTGCGAGGTACTGAGCTACAAGCCGCCATTCGGCCGCTGGGAAGAACTGGCGGTCTTTCGCACCCGCCCGGAAGCCGATCTCTCCCTGGATGCGCTGACGCGCCAGCGCCAGTGCCGGGTGTCGCGCCTAGCCAACCTCAAGCCCGAACCGCGGCCCGCGCGATAACAAGCGGTGCCGCGGCTACCTATACCATATCTCGCTGATCGCAACCGATCGGCGGAGCCCTCAGACGCCGGGTGGGATTCTCCGAATCCCTTGGTTGCCGCGCCACGAGGCGCGCATCGATTGATTCACGGTTCCTTCGCCCTATCACGCCCTCGTTCACCCGATTGCCGGATGGAAATTGGACTGGATTGCACCCTTTGCCCCAACAATGATATATAGGGTAAACACCGGAGTGCGGCACGGTCGCATTCCTCGCGAGAGGGGCAAGGGATGGAGGTGGAACGCAGTGACGCGCGCATCCTCGTCATCGACTCCAATGCCCATATCCGCCGCCTGATCGTCACCCTGCTGGGTGCGCTGGCCATCCGCGATGTCGCCCAGGCGCGCAATGGTGTGGCCGCCGTCGCGATGATGCAGCAGAAGCCCCGCGATCTGGTGATCATCGACTGGACGGTGGATGCCACCGACGCGCTGCTGTTCATCCATCGCCTGCGCCGGGGCGAATTCGGCGACGCGTTCGTGCCGGTCATGGCGCTGTCCTCCTCCACCCATCACGCGGTGCTGGACCGGGCGCGAGAGGCCGGCATCGACGAGGTGATCGCCAAGCCCATCTCGGCCGTCGACATCATCCAGCGGGCCGGTGCCCTCATCGACTTTCGCAACCGCGCCAAGATCTTGCCGGCTGCAGAATGAACGGCGGAGACGTTCCCGACGTCGACGACGACTTTCCCCTGCTCGACCCGGACGCTCTCGCCCGTGCCGAAGCGGCACTGCAGCGCCTTTCGGGCCAGTACCTGCAGTGGGCCCGGACCGACATGGCGGCACTGGAGGCCAATCTGGCGCGGGTGCCCGATGACCCGACGGCTCTCAAACGGATGTTCACGGTGGCGCACGACATGAAGGGCCAGGCTGGCACCTTCGGCTATCCCCTGGTCACCGAATTGGGCAACCGGCTCTGCCGGGCGATCGAGGCCGGTGATGCAATGGGACATGTGGCGGAGTTGGTGGCGGCCCTGCGCCATGCCATCGACGGCCAATTGGTCGCCGACGGCGGCGAGGCCGACAATTGAGGTGGGAGACCGGACACCGACCCGGGCGAGAAATCGTTACGGCTGCTTCCTTCCGGACCTGACCGGGTTGGCGACGAGCCCGTCCGACGCCGATCTCCCGGCGCGACAATATGTGGGGCGTGCCGTTCAATGCAAGCAGTGAATCGGCCTTGCCATTCGCGACACCGCTGGTGATCATCACGCATGTTCGAACGGTGCTCCAGCCTGGCCGCCTGCCTTTCGCGTCACCGCATCATGGCGGCAGTGGTGGTGGGGCTTGTGCTGGCGGGGCTGCTGGCTTCGCACCTGCTGCCCGGCGTCGGGTTGCGCTGGGGCCTTTCCGAGATATTCCGCCGCCTGGGCATGGCCGAAGTGTCGATGACCGATGCGGACCTGTCGCTGTTCAATGGCCGCGTCGTGATTCACCGCATGGTGGCGAAGCCACCGGCCGGGGCGGCGCTGGGCCTGTTGGGGCTCGACATCGACTTCCAGTGGCGGCCGCTGTTGGATCGTCGGGTGGCGGTGGACAGAATCGGGCTGCAGGGTCTCGCCATCGAGGTCAAGCGCAGCGGCCGTGGCTGGGAGATCAATGGCCTGCCGGTCGCCATCGGCGGTAGCGGCGCCCCCGGCGATAAGCCGTGGACCTTCGAGATGGACTCGCTGACGCTCAGTGACAGCCGGCTCAGCCTGATCGATGGCGCCGCACGCTTCGAGATCGACGTCGCCGAGCTGACGATGGAGAACCTGCGCAGCGGCACGCCAGAGGCGCCGTTGCGCTTCCACCTCAAGGGCCGCGCCAATGGTGCCGCCGTGCTGCTCTCCGGCACCGCCACGCCGTTTTCCTCCACCCCCACCTTCGAGATCGACCTGCACGCCGACGGGTTGGCGCTGGCGGCACTGGCGATCGCCGGTCTGCACGGCCAGCTGACCGGTGACGTGAAGCTGGCCGGCAGGGTCGAGGCGAGCGGTCTCAGCCTGTCGGCTGCCGGTGCCGTTTCGGCGAAGGGCTTGACCGTCCGCCTCGGCGATGACGTGGCCGAGCTTGGCCGCGCCGGCCTGACCGCCCACCGGATGGAGTGGCAGGGCGCCCGGCAACGCCTGTCCTTCGCCGGCACCCTCGACGCCACCGCCGTCGCCGCCAAGACTGCCGCCGGGTCGCTCAACGCCGCGACCGTCAAGGTGGAGGCGGGACGGCTGGACTGGGAGGCGGGCCGGCTTGCTTTCACCGGCAGCCTCGATGCCACCACGCTTGCCGCTGCTGCCGCTGCCGGATCGCTCAACGCCGAGGCCCTCAAGGTGGAGGCCGGCGAGCTGGATTGGCAGCAGGACCGGCTGGCCTTTTCCGGCCGGGCCGAAATCGACCAGGCTCAGGTGGAATTCGGCGATTTCACCGCCAGCCAGCGCCACGCCACCGCCGATATCCAGCTTCAGTCCCATGGCGGCGACTGGCCGGCGGCGACGATCAAGCTGGTGTCCGAGGGGCTGCTGGTGCGCGAGACCGACGGTGGCCGCGACTGGTTGTCGCTGGACCGCCTGGAGTCGGGCGACATTCAACTGGTCGCGACCGGCCGGCTGGCGGCTGCCAAGCTGACGGCGCGCGGCGTGGCGGCACTGCGGCAGGAGGCACGCGGCGCCGACAAGGGCTTTCATTGGCGCGCCGAGGCCCGCGAGCTGCGCGCCGCCCGTGTGGCCTACGACCTGGAGAGCGGCGGCATTACTCTCGGCGAGCTGACCCTGGCCGCCCCCACCCTGCGGTTGGCCCGGGTCGCGGAGGGCATATTGGGCATGCCGGCCGCCAAGGGTGATGGGTCGGCCTCGCCGCCGCTGGCCATCGGCCGGCTGACCGCCACTGCGGGCCGGCTGGTGTTCGAGGATCGCACCCTGGACGAACCCTTGCGGCTGGAATTCAAGCCGGTCGACCTGACCCTGTCCAACCTCGACAGCGGCCAGCCCGACCGTGACGTCGGCTTCACCCTCGGCGCCCGCACCGGCGAGGCCAGCCTGGCCGCCTCGGGGTCCATGCGGCCCTTCGCCCGCGAGATGAGCGCGCGCCTCCGCGCCGAGGCCAAGGCGTTCGAGCTGCCGCCGTTGTCGCCCTACGCCGCCGAGATCCTGGGGGTCGACCTCAACACCGGTCATTTCGACGGCAAGGTCGAGCTGGAAATCCGGCATCACGCCCTCGACGGCAAGGTCGAACTGGTGCTCTCCAATCTTTTCGTCGAGCCGCCGCCGCCCGATGCCCCCATCGCCCGCAAGATCGACCTGCCCATCGAGACGGTGCTCAACCTGCTGCGCGACGGCGAGGATCGCATCCGCCTGACCGTGCCGGTGGGCGGCAATCTGGCCGATCCACAATTCGATGTCTCGGATGCGGTATCCCAGGCGGTGGCGGGGGCACTGAAATCCACCGCCGCGACCACGTTGAAGGTGGTGTTCCCGGTGGCCGCCCTGATCTCGATGGTGATCGACGCCGACGAAAAGGCCCGGCTGGCGCTGCCGCCGCTGGAGTTCGCCCCAGGCACCTCCGAACTGGCCGGCGAGCACCGCACCCGGCTCATGGCCATCGCCGAGATGATGCGCGGCCGCCCCGGCCTTAAGCTGAAGCTGTGCGGCAAGGCGGTGCCGTCCGACTGGCCGGCACTGGTCGCCGCCCGTAGTCGCGAGGAGACACCGCTGCTGTCACGCCTGCAACGCCTGATGGGGATGGAAAAGACTTCGCTTCCCATCGACCGAGCCGTGCTGGGCGAACTGGCGGCAGGCCGCGCCGGAGCGGCCAAGGAGTTCCTCGCCGACGGCTCGGGGATCGACCCCGGCCGTCTGTTCGAATGCCGCCCCGAGGTCGACGACGACGACAAGACAGCGCGGGTGGACCTGTTGCTGTAATCCCCGTTTCAGGAAGTTCTGATTGCTGAAACGGGTATCCAGCGCCCATTGAGGGCGCGGCCAAGGGCGCGGATGCGCCCGCCCGGCGAGGGCCTGAAAATTTCGACCACAGGTCAGAATTTTCTGGAAATGGCATAATAGCTATCGCGTCGCCCGATCCACCAGATAGACGATGTGGCGATACGGCATGCCGGAGTGGTCGGACAGGCCGATTTCACAGGTACGGTTGGAGGAATAGCCGGCCTCGGCGCCCGTGGGGACCTGGGCCGGCAGCCGGCGCAGGGCGTGGGCGTTGAGTTCCGGATGGGTGAAACCCTTGTCGCCGGCGAAGCCGCAACAGGTGACGCCTTCCGGGCTCGCCACCGTGGCGGCGCAGGCCGCCGCAACCCCCTGAAGCTTGGCATCGAGCCCCATGCGGCGGGCACCACAGTTGAGGTGCAGCAGCACCGGCTCCGTCTGGGGCCGGATCGACAGGCGCGGCAGGGCGTAGTCGTGCAGGAACTCGACGAGGTCGAGCACCTTCAGCCGATCCGCCGCATATCCCTTCATGCGGAGGCTGCAGGCCGAGGCGTCCATCACCACCGCCAGATGCCCGTTGCCGCTGGCCTTGAGCAAGGCGGCCTCAAGCTCCGCCGCCTTGGCCGCGGCGGTCTTGGGGAAGCCCTTGCTGTCCCAGGGCTGACCGCAGCACAGGCCGTCCAGATCCTCGGGCAGCACCACGTGGAAGCCGGCCCGCTGCAACACCCGGATGGTGACGGCAGCCAGCGAATCCTGTTCGGGATCGCCGGCGGCCGGTCCCATGGTGCGACTGGAACAGGTTGGGAAATAGACCACCGTGTCGCCGTCACCGGCCCGCGCCGGCTGCGGCACCGAACCCGGTGTCGGCAGGGCGTGGCCGAAGTGCAGGCCCAGCGTGTCGGCCACCGCGAGTCCGGCCTTGGTGGCTCGCATGGCGGTGCCGTAGTGCTTGGCCGCCAGCCCCGCCACCGCGCGGGCGAACCCGCCGTGACGACGGGCGCGCAACGCCTTGGTCAGCAGGCCGGTCTCGATTCCCACCGGGCAGGCGGTGGCGCACAGGCCGCAGGCGGCGCAGGTGTCGACGCCCTGATAGGCGTAGAGCCTGGTCAGTTCGGCATCGCCGCCGCGCGCGATCTCGCGCCAGCCGGTGATGCGCTGGCGCGGGCTGAGGGTGAGGCCGTGGCTGGGGCACATGCGCTCGCAGAAGCCGCACTCGATGCAGGTGTCCACCAGCGGATCGGCGGCGGGCAGCGCCTTCAGGTTCTGCAGGTGGGCCTGGGGATTGCGGTCGAGCACCACGCCGGGATTCAACAGCCCCTCGGGGTCGAGCAGGCCCTTGATCTCCCACATCAGGGCGGTGGCCTCGGCGCCCCACTCCATCTCGACGAAGGGCGCCATGTTGCGGCCGGTGCCGTGCTCGGCCTTGAGGCTGCCGCCGTAGGTCTCCACCACCATGTGGCAGACCTCGTCCATCAGCCTGGAGTAGCGCTCGATCTCGGCGGCGGTGCCGAAGTCCTGGGTGAAGACGAAGTGCAGGTTGCCGTCCAGGGCATGGCCGAAGATGATCGCTTCGCTATAGCCGTGCCGCGCCAGGAGCCCCTGCAACTCGACGGTGGCGGCGGCCAGCACCGGAATGGGGAAGGCCACGTCCTCGATGATCACCGTGGTGCCCACCGGCCGCACCGCACCCACCGCCGGGAACAGGCCCTTGCGGATCTTCCACAGCTTGCCGTACTCGCCGGGATCGGTGGTGAAGGCGGGCGGCGCCAGGGTGGTGACACCCGCCAGCACGCCGCCCACCGCCTTGAGATTGGCGGCCAGGGCGGCACCGCTTTCGCCGCGCACCTCCACCAGCAGGGCGGTGACGCCGTCGGCGAGGCCACGGATTTCCGGCGGCATGCCGGGCGCGTTCTCCACCGAGCGCAGCGCCGGGCGGTCCATCAGTTCGACGGCGGAGACCGGCGCCGGCTTCAGCAACGCCACCGCCCGGCAGGCCTCGGCGATGTCGGGGAACAGCAGCAGCGCGCTGGCCTTGTCGGCGTATTCGGGGACCGTGCGGTAGGTGATCTCGGCAATGAAGCCCAGGGTTCCCTCGGAGCCGATCATCAGGTGCTGCAACACCTCCACCGGATCGTCGAAATCCACCAGGGCGTTGAGGCTGTAGCCGGTGGTGTTCTTGATGGCGAACTTGCGCCGGATGCGGCCGCTCAAGGTCTCGTCGGCCTTGACCCGCCTGGCCATGCCGTCGAGCTTGGCCAGCATTCCGGCATGGGAGGCGCGGAACGTCTTCAGGCTGGCGGCGTCGCCGGTATCGACCAGGGAACCGTCGGCAAGGATCAGCCGCATGGAGGCCAGCGTCTGGTAACTGTTGTCGCTGGTGCCGCAGCACATTCCCGAGGCGTTGTTGGCGGCGATACCGCCGATCTTGCAGGAATCGATGGAGGCGGGGTCGGGACCAATCTTGCGGGCGAAGGCGGCCAGCCGGCGGTTGGCGTCGGCGCCGATGACACCGGGCTGCAGCCGGATGGCGTGCCCGTCCTTCTCGACCACGGCGCCGTTCCAGTCGCGGCCCAACAGCATCAGCACGGAATCGGTCACCGCCTGCCCCGACAGCGAGGTGCCGGCGGCACGGAAGGTCACCGGAGCGCGGTGGCGGCGACAGGCGGCCAGGGTGGCCAGCACCTCGGCCTCGGACTGCACCTCGACCACCATCTTGGGCACCAGCCGGTAGAAACTGGCGTCGGTGCCCCAGGCGAGACGGCGCAGGGGATCGAGGATCAGGCGCTCGGAGGGCACGATGCCTACCAGGTCGCGGGTCAGGGCGGTGTAATCGGCGGAGGTCATGGTCAAGGCATTCTCACTGGTTGATGCCGAACGGGAGCCACCCTTCGAGACGCACCTTCGGCGCTGCTCAGGGTGAGGCAATTCATTTCTACCGGCAAGGAGGCGCCTCACCCTGAGGAGACCGCGAAGCGGTCGTCTCGAAAGGTGGCCCCCCTTACATATACCCCAACCGGAACGCGCCCCAGTGGCGGCCCTTGACCAGGATGGGCGCCGAGACGTCGAGGATCAAGGTCTGGCGGCCGCCCCCCATGTCGCGGCGGTAGCTCTGGACCAGGAAGGGCTTTTCATTGCGTGCCGCCTTGATGCCGGTCTCGTCGTCGAACTTGCGCCGGTTGCGACAGTGGGAGGCATTCCAGTCGGTGTCGGGGCCTTGCGGCAGGGAGTAACGCCGGTTGTGGGTCGGCAGATAGCCGTTGCGGTCGACGGCGGCGCAGAACACGGCGCGCTCGTTGCCGTCCAGCACCGGTTCCTGCACATCGGGCAGCAGCCGGTCGGTGAACTCGGTGAAGCCGGTCAGGTATTGCTGCGGATTGCTGCCGGCCACCGGACGATAGCCCTCGTCGAACAGGGCCTCGGTGGTGATCTCGCCGCGGTCGATGGCCTGTTCGAACCGGCGCCCGACCTCGGCGGCCTTTTCGCGCGCCAGGGCGACGAAGGGAGTCTCGGCGGTCTCGATGCCGGTTTCGGCGGTAAGCACCACCAGCCGCTCGCCGGCCGCCAGCAGATCCTGCAACCGGTTGCGCGCGGCGGTGAGGCGGCCGCTGAATTCCTCCAGGCTGGCGGCGGCGCGGTCGATCTCCTCGATCAGTTCGGCCGAACGCTCGTGGATCACCCCGGCGTCGGAGCTGACCCGCCCGACCCGGCCGGTGATGTCGGCGAGTGCTATGCGGACATGCTCCAGCGCGCCGCCGATGGCGGCGGTCTCGGCCCCCAGGCTACCGGCGTGCTCGGCGTTGGTATCGCCCTGTTCGATCAGGATATGCGCGGTGCCGGTCAGCTCGCCGAGCGTCGAGCGGATCTTGGCGGTGGCGGCGCCGGCCTGGCGCGACAGCCCCTTGACCTCGGAGGCGACCACCGAGAAGCCCTTGCCGTGCTCGCCGGCCCGTGCCGCCTCGATGGTGGCGTTGAGCGCCAGCAGGTTGGTCTGTTTGGAGATGCGGTCGATGCCGTCGGCCACCCCCACCACGCCGCCCAGCGCCTGGCTCAACGCCACCAGATGGCCACGGCTATCGGTGACCCGGCGCACCAGTGAATCGATGCCGGCCAGCGAGCCCTGCACCCTGGCCCGCGAGGTCTCCGCCTCGTCCGATGCGGCCCGTGCCCCGTCGAGAGTCTCGCCCACATCGCCGACGATGCGCTCGTTGCTGGCGGCAAGCTCGCGGATGCCGTGCTGCAACTGGGCCAGCAGGGCACCCTGGCCGGCCACCTTGGCGCCGATCTCGTCGATGTCCTCGGCAATTTCCATCATCTTGACGCCAACACCGCCGGTCTCGCGGGCGAAGGCGGCGACGATGTCCTTTTCCTCCTCGCGGGTGCGCAGCAGCGAGGTGATGCAGAAGCGCACGATGCGGGCCAGCGGCTTGACGGTGACCAGCGGCCCGGCAATGCCGAAATTGATGACGCGGTGGCCCTCGAAATCGATGGCCATGTTGACGCCTTCGCGCATTTTGCCGCCCGAGCGCGCCGCCTCCTCGGGCGTCACGCCGTACTCGTCGATCTCGCCGGACATGATGCGGGCGGCGATGGCGTGGTTGGTGCCGATGCGTTCACGGGCGCTGGAGGCGACGATGCGTCCCTCGCCGGCCATGAACGAGCACACCAGATTTAGCTCCTGGGCGAAGACGTCGCACAGTTCCTGGCCGAAGCGAATGTCGAATTCCACCGCCATGGCATCAGTCCACCACCAGCAACACGATGACTTCCTTGGGGCCGTGGACGCCGTAGGCCAGCGTCTGCTCAATGTCGGCGGTCTTGGACGGACCCGAGATCAGCAGGGCGTTGGTCGGCATGCCCTTGGACCATCCCGCCTCGGCCAGCAGCCCGGCCAGGGAATCGGTGAGCTTCGACGCCTCGACCAGGGCGACATGGATCGGCGGCAGCAGGCTCATCAGCCGGGGCTCGGCGGCGGTCGGCCACAGCACCAGGGTACCGGTCTCGGCGATGCCGCCCAGGGTGGTGGTGAAGCCGGCGTCGATGTCTTGGACCAGTTGGGCGCGGAACTCCTCCACCGACCGGTCGTAGGGCAACAGGGTCGGGGCCTCGGTGCCGGTCCAGGCGGCGGCCAGCATCGACCCGGCTTCGGTGGCGCCATACAGCAAGGTGCGGACGCCACGCTCGGCCAGGATGGCGCGCAGCGTCTCCGGCCAGCCGGCGGCGGTGACGCGATGGACCTCGCCATGCACCGCCTCCAGCATGGCCTGGAAGCGATCGGTGCGCTCGGCGGCGGTGGCGTAGGTGGCGGGCTGCCAGTCGGGGCGCACCGGGGCGGCGTGGCGCGGCGCCTGGAGCAGGCGGTCGAGGATGCGGGCGCGGGCGTCACTCATTGTCGAACCCCTTGTCGCGGGCCAGTTCGTGCAGGGTCTTGCCCTGATAGCGCGGCTTGGTGCGCACGCCGGTCCACTGCTTCAGCAGGGGCGCCGAGGCCGGCATCAGGTTGCCGACCCTGACCATCACCTTGGTCACCAGCCGGTGCAGCCAGGGGGTGGCGTAGACCAGCTTCCACCCCGCCCAGCCCAGCGTCTCGGCCAGGGAGCCGCGCGACCCGCCGCCCTTGACCGCCGCCGACTGGGAGGGCCGCACCGCTTCCCGCCGCAAGCGGACCAGCAGGTCGGCGATGGGAATTTCCACCGGGCAGACCTCGACGCAGGCGTTGCACAGGGTGGAGGCATGCGGCTGGTCGCCGGCGCAGTCGAGGCCCTCGATCTGCGGCGTCAGGATCTTGCCGATGGGACCGGGATAGACGAACTTGTAGCTGTGGCCGCCCACCCGCGTATAGACCGGGCAGTGGTTCATGCAGGCGCCGCAGCGGATGCAGCGCAAGGTGTCGCGCAGCTCGGCGTCGTCGTAGACCCGCGAGCGGCCGTTGTCGAGCAGCACCAGATGCACCGCCGTCGGCCCATCCTTCTCGTCGGGCTTGCGCGGTCCCGAGATCATGTTGACATAGGTGGTGATGGGCTGTCCGGTGGCAGAGCGCGGCAACAGCGCCAGCAGCGGCGCCACGTCGTCGAGGTTCTCCACCACCTTCTCGATGCCGGTGACCGCGATGTGCAGCGGCGGCAGGGTGGTGGACAGGCGACCGTTGCCCTCGTTCTCGATCAGCACCAGGGTGCCGGTCTCGGCCACCGCGAAATTGACCCCCGAGATGCCGGCGTCGGCCGCGGCGAATTCGCCGCGCAGCGCCTTTCGGGCGGCGGCGGTCAGGGCGTCGACGTCCTCGGTGTAGCCGCAGCCCTCGATGCGCTCGTCGAACAGATGGGCGATCTCGACCTTGTTCTTGTGAATGCAGGGCATGACGATATGCGAGGGCGCCTCGCCGGCCAGCTGGATGATGTACTCGCCCAGATCGGATTCCATCGGGGTGACGCCGTTGGCGATCAGGTGATGGTTGAGTTCCATCTCCTCGGTGACCATGGATTTGCCCTTGATCACCTTGGTGGCACCGGCCGCCTTCAGGATGCCCAGCACGATGGCGTTGGCCTCGGCGGTGGTCTCGGCCCAGTGAACGGTGATGCCGTTGTCGCGACAGCGGGCTTCCAGCCGTTGCAGCAGCTCGGGCAGTTTGGCCAGCGCATTGGCGCGCACGGCGGCGCCACGGGCACGCAACGTCCGCCAGGCCTCCGGATCGGGGAACTGCGCCGCCCGCTTGGCCATCAGGCCATCCATGGCGCGGCGGAAATTCTTGCGCAGGGTCGGATCGGTCAGCGCGATGGGCGCGCGTTTGGAAAAATCGCTCATCGGCTGCGCTCCAGCAGGAACTCGGCGATGTGGCGGCCACGGAACGACTTTTTCGCCTTGTCGGCGGCACCGGTGATGTTCATCAGGCAGCCGCAGTCGCCCGACACCACCTCGGCGGCGCCGGTGTCCTCGATGGAGGCCACCTTGTCGGTGACCATGGCGGCCGAGATTTCCGGCTGGCGCACCGAGAACATACCACCGAAACCGCAGCATTCCTTCTCGCGCGGGTTCTCCACCAGGGTGACGTTGGCCAGCGAGCGCAACAGCTGCTTGGGCTCGTCGACCACCCCCGCCTCGCGCATGGAATGACATGAGGGGTGCCAGGTGACCTTCACCGGCCGCCCCTTGTCCACCAGCGTGACGTCGAGCACGTGCACCAGGAACTCGGTCAGCTCAAAGACCCGCTCGGCGAAGGCCTGCACCACCGGCAGCAGCGGATCGCCCTCGAACAGCTGGGGATAATGCGTCTTCATCATGCCGGCGCAGGAGCCCGACGGCACCACGATGGGCCAGTCCTCGGGGAAGGCGGCGATCTGGCGCCGGGCCACGGCGCGGGCCTCCTCATGGAAGCCGCCGTTGCGCGCCGGCTGGCCGCAGCAGCTCTGATCCTGGGGAAAGACCACCCGGATCCCCTGGCGCTGCAACAGCTCCATCCCGGCCAATCCGGCCTCGGGATAGAACATGTCGATCAGGCAGGTGCCGAAAAAATAGACGGATTGCGGCCGTGGCCGTTGGCGTTCCTTGGACATGGGCTCCCCACGAGCTTTTATACCGGGGGCGAATTCCGCCTCTCCGTTCATAAATGGATAACTGGTATTACCGTTTTCGTAAAGCGGTAAAAATTCTTGTCCTATTTTGGAGAGGCGCGGCCGCCCGCGGTGGGCGAGATGGCGGGAGAATCAATGCCGCCACTTGGCTCGACACTCCCACTGCGCGGCGTCCTCCGCGTCTGGAGCAACCCTCTCCCGCGAGGAAAGGGGTTGAAATCAGGGAAAAGAACCCTATTGCGCCATTCGGGATATTCATTTATCCATTCGGCCAAAGTGGTCTATATTTTTGACCACCACAACGACACTGGTCTGGTCTCCCCCCGAGGCCGCGACCGAGGGAGGAACGAAAAAAATGGAACCCTGGACGCAAATCTATGACCCGGCGGGCAACCTGTGGCTGTCGTCGCTGGTTGCGGGACTGCCCATCATCTTCTTCTTCGTGGCGCTCACCATGCTGCGGATGAAGGGTCATTGGGCCGGCACCATCACCGTGCTGATCGCCATGGCGGTGGCGGTGCTGTTCTACAAGATGCCGGCCGGAATGGCCGTGGGTGCCGCCGGCTATGGCTTCCTGTTCGGGCTGTGGCCCATCGCCTGGATCATCGTCGCGGCGGTGTTCCTCTATAAGATCACGGTGAAGACCGGCCAGTTCGAGATCATCCGCTCGTCCGTGGTGTCCATCACCGAGGACCAGCGGCTGCAGATGCTGATGATCGGCTTCTCGTTCGGCGCCTTCCTCGAAGGTGCCGCCGGCTTCGGCGCTCCGGTGGCGATCACCGCCGCCCTGTTGGTCGGCCTCGGCTTCAACCCGCTCTATGCCGCCGGCCTGTGCCTGATCGCCAACACCGCCCCGGTCGCCTTCGGTGCCATGGGCATTCCGATCATCGTCGCCGGCAAGGTCACCGGCATGGACCCCTTCACCATCGGCGCCATGGCCGGCCGCCAACTGCCGCTGCTGGCGGTGTTCGTGCCGTTCTGGATCGTCTTCATCATGGACGGCGTCAAGGGCGTCAAGGAAACCTGGCCGGCCATCCTGGTGGCGGGCGGCAGCTTCGCCTTCGGCGTGTTCTTCACCTCGAACTACATCGGCCCGGAACTGCCCGACATCACCTCGGCGCTGATTTCGCTGATCAGCCTGACCCTGTTCCTCAAGGTGTGGAAGCCCAAGAAGATCTTCCGCTTCAACGAGGAAACCGCCGCCGCGGCGTCGAGCCACGTCTACACCACCGGCCAGATCATCAAGGCGTGGTCGCCCTTCCTCATCCTCACCGTGGTGGTCACCATCTGGAGCCTGAAGCCCTTCAAGGCCCTGTTCGCCAAAGGCGCGGCGCTGCACGGCACCGTGCTGTCCTTCCCCATCCCCGGCCTCGACAAGCTGGTGATGAAGGTGACGCCGGTGGTGGCCAAGACCACTGCCATGCCGGCGGTCTACGACCTCAACCTGCTGTCGGCCACCGGTACCGCCATCGTCATCGCGGCCATCCTGTCCATGGTCGTGCTGAAGATGAATGTCGGCGACGGCCTCAAGACCTTCGGCGAGACCCTGAACGAGCTCAAGCGGCCGATCTACACCATTGGCACCGTGCTGGCCTTCGCCTTCGTCGCCAACTATTCCGGCCTGTCCTCGACCCTGGCCCTGCTGCTGGCCGGGACCGGCGCGCTGTTCCCGTTCTTCTCGCCGATCCTAGGCTGGCTGGGCGTGTTCCTCACCGGCTCCGACACCTCGTCCAACGCCCTGTTCTGCAGCTTGCAGGCGACCACGGCGCAGCAGATCGGCGTCTCGGACACCTTGATGGTGGCGGCCAACACCACCGGCGGCGTCACCGGCAAGATGATCAGCCCGCAGTCCATCGCGGTGGCCTGCGCCGCCACCGGCCTGGTGGGCAAGGAATCGAACCTGTTCCGCTTCACCCTCAAGCACAGCCTGTTCTTCGTGGTGATCATCGGTGTCATCACCATGCTGCAGGCCTACATCTTCACGGGAATGATCCCCTGATGACCCACTGACCCTCCGTTCCGGCGCTTCCCTTGACGCCGGACGGACTTGGGGACCCGGGCGAGAAATCGTCCGGGTCCTTCCTTTTTGGTTCATCGCGGAAGTCCGGGGAATGCGGCCCTGATCTTGAGGAAGAAGAAGGCGTCATCGCGGTATCCGCAGGCCATGCGCTTGATGACCTTGATGCGGCTGTTGATGCCTTCGAGCATGCTGGTGGCGATGCGCTCGCTCAAGCTGACTAACCGCCGCCTCAAGCGCCGATACCCGTCCGGCGAGGGCAAATTCATAAAGGCTGAAGCGTGATGCACATTTTGGGCATCACGCCTTAACAGGGTGCGGAAAAACTCTTCCCGCCGCCCTTCATCTCGTCACCCCCGCGAAGGCGGGGGGATGTTGGGGCAAGGACTGCAATTTGCCCCCATATGCTGTGTTGCCGGACGCATGGATTCCCGCCTTCGCGGGAATGACGAAAGAAAAGTTGAGTTTTTCCGCACCCTGTTTAACATTCGCGCACCCCACCCCTTCGCCTGGGGGGGGTGGTGGTTCCGCTGCCACGGCAGTATCATGTGGTTGTGCTGGTTACTCTTGGAGGAACCATGACCACCAATATCCTCAGCGTCATATCGGCCATGGCGGAGGTGGCGACGCTGCCCCCCCAGGGCACCATCAAGCATCCGCGCCAGCCGGTGATCACCATCTCGCGCGACTACGGCTCGGGTGGCGACGTCATCGCCAGCCAGCTGTGCCAGCGCCTCGGCCTGCCGCTCTACGACGAGGACCTGCTGCGCGAGGTTGCCCGGCGCCTCAATGACGACCCCGCCATCCTGCGTATGCTCGACGAGGGCTTCGGTCACGCCAAGGACATGTGGCTGTACCGGCTGTTCTCGGGCAAGGACATCGGTGTCGATACCTACCGCGACACCCTGATCAAGGTGGTGATGAGCCTGGGCCGTCTCGGCGGCGTCATCATCGGCCGCGGCGCCCACGTCATCCTGCACGATGCCTGTGCGCTCAGGGTCCGCATTGCCGGGACGCCGGAGGTTTGCGCCCGCCGCATGGCCGCAGCCGGCCACGGCACCGAGGACTCCGAATTGGCCAAGGCCAAGGACATCAACCACCGCCGCGGCAAGTTCGTCTGGGAGGTGTTCCATTCGCGCCTGTCGGACGTCAACCAATTCGACCTCACCGTCAACACCGACCGCATGGCGGAGTTCGAGGACGTCGTCGACATGCTGGTGCTGATGGCCGAGGCTATCCACAGCGGCCGCGTGCTGGCCTGAATTTCGGCTTGCCCCGCCGGGCGGGGCCTCGACGGTGGCAGGACGGTGGGGCGAGCTGGAGCGCGCGTTACCGCTTGACCGCGCACGCCTTGTCGATGGCCCCCAGGGCGTCGGAGAAGCCGTGCAGCGAGATGGTGCCGCTCAGCGCCGTTCCCTTGGCCGGCGTGGCGCGAACGCTCATCTCGCGGCCCTTCAGCATGGCGCCCACGATGGCCTTGTCGGCCGAGGCGTCCTTGGCCCAGGCATGGTCGCCCTTGGTGAACAGCGAGTGCTTGGTGGCGCCCACCTGCAACTCGACATCGGAATCCTTTTTGAACACGGCACCGCCGGTGACGCTGACCTCGTTGACGGCCTTGGCGCCGGGGCGGTGGGTGACGATCAGCAATGCGCTGTTGCGCCCCTTTTCGCCGCCCTGCACCTTGGCGGCCGATGCGGCGGTGTAACAGACCTTGGTGCCGCCGTCGGTGTAGGCATAGCTCTCCCAGTCACCGAACTTGCCCAGGCGCTTGGCGTCCTCGGCCGCCACCGGGTGAATGACGGCAATGGTGAGAAGGGCGGCAAATGCGGCAAGGGCGGCAGGCTTCATCGGACTCTTTCCCGGTAGCAATCGCAACGGTGGCACCTGCAGCGGTTAAACTCCGTTGCCGGCGCGGCTGTCAAAAGAAAAAGGCCCCTTCCCACCCGGGGGAAGGGGCCTGATGGCGTCGCCGCCGAGGGTGTGCCGATTACGGCAGCACGATCTCGACGCGGCGGTTCTGCGGCTCGCGAACACCGTCCTGCGTGCCGACCAGCGGGGCGCCTTCGCCCTTGCCGATGACGGCGATCTGGTTCGCCGGGATGCCGAGTTTGACCAGCTGGGCCTTGACGGCCTCGCCGCGCGTGCTCGACAGCTTCATGTTGTACTTGTCCGAGCCGGAACGATCGGCGTGGCCAGTCAGGTCGATGCGGGCGGCGGGGCCGCTCTTGCCGGCCTGGGCAGCCTGCTGAATGACCTTCAGGGCCTCGGGGGAGATGTCGGCCTTGTCGAAGTCGAAGAACACCATGAAGTTCTTCTGCACCGGGCTGGCCTTGGGAGCCGGAGCCGGGGCGGGAGCGACGGCGGCGGCCGGGGCCGGGGCCGGGGCCGGGGCCGGGGCGGCAGCCGGAGCGCCGAACTTGTAGGTGAAGCCGACGGTCAGCGCATGGTTGCGATAATCGGCGGTGTCGTTGGTGTAGCCGACGTCGGAATCGGCGGTGGCGAAGTAGCGATACTGCCCCTTCAGCGCCCAGCTCTTGTCGATGTCGTAGCCGAGACCCAGGATGCCCTGATAGGCGAAGCTGTTGTCCGAGCCCTTGGAGGTGGAGCCGCTGAAGTCGCCGTCCAGCCAGGCCCAGCCGATACCGGCGCCGATGAACGGATGCCACTGACCGTTGGGCAGGAAGTCGTACAGCACGTTGACCATGGGGCCATGCGCCGAGATGGAGTCGTTGCTGCGGTAGCCGTACTCGAACTCGACCTTGGGCGCGCCGAAGCTATAGCCGACCTGACCGAAGCCAACCCAGCCCCAATCGGAGTCGGCGCCGCGGACACCGGGGTCCTGCATGAAGTTCACACCGGCATCGGCACCCATGTACCACTGGGCGTTGGCGGCAAGCGGCGTCGCGGCAACGAGGCCGGCAATCAGCAAAATCTTCGCACTGCGCATGGGAAAGGTCCCCTTTCTATCGATGGTGTTCTTGCGCTTTGAGATGGCTTGTACCCCAGGATGGGGCGCATGACAATAGGGGGTGGCCGCGAACGCAACCGAATCGCCACAGGCGTTGCATGAATGCCACGAATCCCCTGCCTCGCCCCCCAACCAACGCCAGGGGGGCCTGAACCATTCGCCAGGGCTCAGCCGGGGGCCTGCTGCTGGTCGACGGGCGGGGGAGCCGTCGGAGCTTGCCCGGCCACCTCGTCGGCCTGCCGCTTGAGGCGGCGGAACGACTTCACCGCCAACGGAATCGTCGACAGGTAGACGAGACCCAGCAGCGACAGGGTCAGCCACGGCTCGGTCACCAGGAAGGCGGTGGCAAGTCCGACCACCAGCAGGATCGGCAGGACCCAGCGATGCGGGATACGCACCTTCTTGAACGAGAAGGTCGGAATCTTGCTGACCATCATGAACGCCACGCCCATCAGGAACATGGCGACGACAATGGGGCGGTCGAACAGGCCGGGGCCGAACTGGAAGGTCATCACCATGGGCAACAGCACCAGCCCCGCCGCCGCCGGGGCGGGAACGCCGGTGAAGAAGTTGTAGGCGTAGGCCGGCAGGTCGGGCTCGCCCAGCATGGTGTTGAAGCGGGCCAGCCGCATGGCGCAACACACCGCGAACAGCAGCACCATGGCCCAGCCCAGGCCGCCGGCACCCTGCATGGTCCAGAAATAGAGCACCATGGCCGGGGCGACACCGAAGCTGACGAAGTCGGACAGGGAGTCCAACTCGGCGCCGAATTTCGAAGTGCCCTGGAGCAGGCGCGCGATGCGACCGTCCAGCCCATCGAGAACGCCCGCCAGCAGGATGGCGGCCACCGCCATCTCCCACTTGGCATGGACGGCGAAGCGGATCGAGGTCAGTCCGGCGCACAGGGCCAACAGGGTCAGGATGTTGGGGATCAGCCGGTTAATGGAGAGGCCGGCGATACGCGGCGGCCGCTTGGACTTGAATCTCGGCCGCTTGAACATCACCGCACCTCTCCGATACGCGCCGGCTCATTGGAGGCCAGATCGGCCAGAACCGTCTCACCCGCCACCATCACCTGACCGCAACTCACCAGCGGCGAAACGGCGTCGGGCAGGTAGACATCGACCCGGCTGCCGAAGCGAATCAGGCCGAAGCGCTGTCCGGCCTTGCCCTCCTGGCCCTCGGCCAGGTCGCACTTGATGCGCCGCGCCACCAGCCCGGCGATCTGCACGAAGGCGATTTCGCGGCCGTCGGCCATGCCCAGCCGCACCGCCATGCGCTCATTGTCCTCGCTGGCCTTGTCCAGCGAGGCACTGAGGAACTTGCCCGGCTTATAGGCGATGCGCAGCACCTTGCCATCCACCGGGAAGCGGTTCACATGCACGTTGAACACGCTCATGAACACGCAGATGCGCATGCGCGGCTCGGACCCCATGCCCAGCTCGGTGGGCGGCACCGCCATGCCCACCAGACACACCACGCCATCGGCGGGGCTGACCACCAGTCCGTCGCGCACCGGCGTCACCCGGTCGGGATCGCGGAAGAAATAGGCGCACCAGCAGGTCAGCACCACCCCCAGCCAGCCCAACGGCCCCCACACCTGCCCCAACAGCAGTGCGGCAACCGCGAACAAGGCGATAAAGGGCCACCCCTCGCGGTTGATGGGAAACCAGAGATATTTGGTCAACGATATTTCCTGCGCCTGCACGGAAGACCTCTCCTGTCTGCAATACCCATTGTAATCCGCCACGGCCCAGAGGTTAATACCCCAGCCGTTTCGAGTTTTATCCCGAACGGCGTCATGTTAGGTTCACCTTGCCCGCGGAAACGATCAAACGGGATGTCGAAAATACAATTCATACTCGGCGGCAAGTGCTTTCCCATCGACCTCCAAGCTCTGGCGGCCGAGGACGGGCGGATGCTGCCCCTCAAGGACGGCCTCGTCCAGTTCGACTTCAACTTTCGCTCGGTCCGCATCGCCGGCCGCTACGAGGAAGCCGACGGGGGAGCCCACCTCAAGATCGTCGGCGATGTCGGCCCCATGCCGTTCAGCGCCGAATCGCCTGCCGCCCGTGCCGGGCTGGCCCGCATCGTCGAGGCCGCCACCAGCCGGAGCGGCCCCCTGTTCCGCATCGCCCGCGGTCGCATCCTGCTCGGCGCCGAGCAGACCATCCTGCCCCCGGTCACCGCCACCGCCCTGGTGGCCACCATCACCCGCATCCTGCTCCCCGCCGTCCCCTATCTCGACCTCATCGCCCTTTATATCCGGCCGCCGCTGGCTCCGGCCAAGCGGGGTGAAAGCGCGGTGCGCCCCGAATGGCGGCGCCGGCCGCGTTAACGGGCGGGAACGGTGAACACCTGACCGGGATAAATCAGGTTCGGATCGCGAATGCGTTCGCGGTTGGCGCTGAAGATGGCGGTATAGGCCGCGCCGGCACCATAGACCGTCCTGGCGATACGCCACAGCGAATTGCCCGACATGACCACGATGGTATCACCGCCGGACTTGGGCAGCTTGGCGGCCTCGCCGGGATCGAACAACACCTCGATGCGGGCCAGCACCTTGCCCTTGTCGCCCACCAGATCGGCGCGCAGGACATGCTTCCCGGCATCCGGCCGCTTGCCGGCCTGGCGCCAGTGGCCCTCGGCGTCGGCATCGGCGCGCCCGAGGAAGCGGTTGTCGAGATAGACATGCACGCGGCCCTTGGCGGGCGCCTTGCCGCCGACGAACAGCCGGCCGCGGTCGTCGTGGTCGACCGTGTCGATGGACAGCAGGCCGGTCGTATCGCCCACCGGCCCCTGCAACAGGGTCGAACCGCCGCCCGGCAGCACCTTGAAGACGATGGCCTGGCCCTGATCGCGCTCGGGCACCACCAGGACCACCGGTGCATTGGCCTCCATGACGGACCCATCGGGGTTTTCCGCCCGCAGGCTCAGTTCGCGCGCCCCCGGCTTCAGCGGGCCGCTGGGAACGAACACCCACTCGCCGCGATTGTCGGCGATGGTGCGTCCGATCTCCTTGCCGCCTTCGAGGATGATCACCTCGGCCTTGGGCATGGCGCGGCCGGCAATGACGGTGTCGCCATTCCTGTCGATGCGCACCACGTCGAAGGTCGGCTCGCGGCCCTGCGCCTTGTCGGCGGGCGCGGCAACCTCGACGGCGGCTTGGGGCGGCGTTTGACGATCCTCATTGGAGCGTTCGAGCCCCATGACCGCTGCAATCACCGCAACGGCGAGCCCGATGATCGATATGACGACTGGCTTGTTCACATGCCCTCGTTGCGTGGCCGAACGGCGAGTGCGGTACCGTACCGCCTTGTGCGCCTCCGGGCAACCCGCCTTGACCACCGTCAATGGCCACGGCTACCTTCTTTCACCCCACCAGGACGGGCCAGCCCCCCACCACACCCTTCCAGCGGCCATTGAGGCCGCGGCCAAGCGAGCGGATACGAGCACCCGGCGCGGGACAAACGAAAGTACCAAAACCATGACCGAGGCATGCAATACGATGACGGTACGGGTGTGGGACCTGCCGGTCCGCCTGTTCCACTGGCTGTTGGTGGCGCTGTTCATCGCCCTGTGGGTCAGCGGCAAGACCGGCAAGCTGGACATCCACATGGTCCTGGGGCCGGCGGCACTGACGCTGTTGCTGTTTCGCGTCGGCTGGGGATTGGTGGGCAGCCGCACCGCCCGCTTCTCCGACTTCATCGCCGGGCCACGGAGCGTCCTGACCTATTTGCGCGGGGTGCGCGAGGGCCGCCCATGGCCGGGCCTGGGCCACAACCCTCTGGGCGGCTGGAGCGTGCTGGCCCTTCTGGCGCTGCTGATGGTGCAGGGCTCGGCCGGGCTGTTCACCAGCGACGACATCTTCACCGACGGACCGCTGGCCTGGACGATTTCGAGCGCCAGCGTCAAGCAGTTCTCCATGGTGCACCGTCTCGGCGCCAAGCTGCTGCTGGTTCTGGTGGCGCTGCATGTGGCGGCGGTGCTGTTCTATCTGCTGGCCAAGGGCGAGAATCTGGTGCGGCCCATGCTGAGCGGCGCCAAGCGGGTCCCCCCCGAGCTTGCCGCCAAGGCGGCCTCGCTGGAGTTCCGCAGCCCGTGGCTGGCCCTCGCGCTGCTGGCCATGGCGGCCGCCGTGGTGTTCGGCGGCCTGCGGCTATTGGGGCATTGAGCCCCTACTCCGTCCTGAACTCGTCGTGACAGGACTTGCAGGACTTGGCGACGGCCACGGCATAAGCCCTGGTGGCGTCGGGACCGGCGCCAATGGCCATGGACAATCTCGCCGTCGTGGCGATCAGATTGGTCCATCCCTTCTGAAACTCGGCATGTCTCGCGCCGAATGCCTCGGGCCGGGTGTTGGCGTGTGGCAAGGCTTCGGTGCCCGTCGCCCAACCGATGGGCGCCAGCCGGGCCAGCGCCCACAGATTGGTGGCGCGCTCGTTGGCGTCGGCGGGCATGTCCGCCTTGCCCTGGGCGAAGGCGAGCAGCGGCGCCAACTGCGAGCGCGCCGCCTGCATCAGCCCCTGACGCAGCTTCAGTGATTCGTCCGGCCGCGCCTGCTGCGCCTCAGCGGTCGAGGCCGCCACGAGCAGCAGGGTGATGGCCGCACCCCGCCCGAACAGATCCATGGATACCCTCCCCCTGTGGCGGACGTCTTCCTCTGCATTTACGGGGCCTACTCCCTTCGCGCAAGCTATGTTCCTCGTATGGGGAGGCGGCGATGCCGCTCACGTTCGCGTCACCATATGAATCCTTCGTGCAAACGGAGGTCGTCCCATGTCGAAAACCCGGCTACCACGGCTCAAGTCGCTATGCGTGTTCTGCGGCTCGTCGCCCGGCGCCGATCCCCGCTTTCGCGACGCGGCCGCCCGACTGGGCCGTGCCCTCGCCGATGAGGGCGTTCAACTGGTCTATGGCGGCGGCCAGCTCGGCATGATGGGGGCACTGGCCGAGGCGGTGATGGCGGCGGGAGGGCGGGTCATCGGCATCATTCCCGAACATCTGACCCGCATCGAGAAGGCCTATGCCGGGATCACGGAGTTGCGCGTTGTGGACAGCATGCACAGCCGCAAGGAACAGATGTTCTCGCTGGCCGATGCCTTCGCCGTGCTGCCGGGCGGCATGGGGACCATGGACGAGACGTTCGAGGTGCTGACCTGGAAGCAACTGCGGCTGCACGGCAAGCCCATCGTCATCGTCAACCAGTTCGGCTTCTGGCAGCCCTGGCTCGACCTCGCCGGACACGTCATCGCCAACGGCTTCGCCCACCCGGACACCGCCCGGCTGTACTCGGTGGTCGACGACGTCGACGACGTGCTGGCCACGGCGCGTTCCGGCATCGCATCCATTGCCGGGGGAGAGCCGAAGCTGTTCTGACCCCACCCGAACCCTATCCCTTGGTGTAGCTTTCCGGTTTGCGTTCGCCATCGGCGATGATATCGTGCGCGCCTGTCCGGGCGCGTGGATCTCACGGTTCCGCTGCGGCGAGGGGCGCACCCCAGCGGACGCGCAATTCAAGCTTCTACGGGGATTACGTCGATGAAGAAGATCAAGGTCGTCACTCCGGTCGTCGAACTCGACGGCGACGAGATGACGCGCATTATCTGGCAGTTCATCAAGGAGAAGCTGATTCTCCCCTACCTGGATATCGACCTCAAATACTACGACCTCGGCATCGAGCATCGCGATCGGACCGACGACCGCGTCACCGTCGAGTCGGCCGAGGCCATCAAGCTCTACGGCGTCGGCGTCAAATGCGCCACCATCACCCCCGACGAGGCGCGGGTGAAGGAATTCGGCCTCAAGAAGATGTGGAAGTCGCCCAACGGCACCATCCGCAACATTCTCGACGGCACCGTGTTCCGCGAGCCCATCATCTGCAAGAACGTGCCGCGGCTGGTGCCGGGCTGGACCAAGCCCATCGTCATCGGCCGCCACGCCTTCGGCGACCAGTACCGCGCCACCGACTTCAAGGTGCCCGGCCCGGGCAAGCTGACCATGAAGTTCGAGGGCGCCGACGGCCAGGTGATCGAACACGAGGTGTTCCAG
>CAJANL010000029.1 GCA_903941105.1 uncultured Rhodospirillaceae bacterium | reverse complement strand
TTGCGGGGGCAGGATTTGAACCTGCGACCTTCAGGTTATGAGCCATAAGACACCCTATATCTAGCACCTTGATCCGTTGACATATTTTTCGGGCTCGCCCTGTAACCCCTGCATTCCCGCGCTTTTCTGTTGATGTCCTCTGTAAATCGACGCAATGTCACGTCAAACGGCACCATACGGTGTGTTGACATAGTGTTGACAGGAAAACCCCAATGTCAGAACGCATCACCGACGCCATCGCCAAACGGGTCAGCGCGGGCGACCGGCCCCAGGTCTTCTTCTGGGATGCCGACGTCAAGGGATTCGGCCTGCGCGTCACCAATCGCGGCGCCAAGTCCTTCATCCTGGATTACCGCATCGGCGGTCGCCAGCGACGCATCACCATCGGCAGTTATCCCGACTGGTCGGTGGCGGCCGCCCGCACCGAGGCCGGCAACCTGAAGCGGGAAGTGGACCTGGGCAACGACCCCATGGGCGAGCGCCATGCCGACCGCTCCGCCCCCACCATGCGCGACCTGTGGGACCGCTACAAGCGCGACCACCTGCCGCGCAAGGCGGCCCGCTCCCAGGCCGACGAAACCATGATGTGGGAAAAGCTGGTCCTGCCTACCCTCGGCAAGCACAAGGTGACGGACGTCACCCATACCGACATCGAGGCCCTGCACCGCGATATCACCACCCAGCGCGGTACGCCGGTGCGGGCCAACCGGGTCATTGAGGTGGTACGCCGCGCCTTCAATCTGGCGATCCGCTGGGAATGGGTCGAGAAGAATCCCGCCTCGGGCCAGTTGCGCAACCCGGAAGAGAAGCGCCAGCGCTACCTGTCGCCCGAGGAACTGTCCCGGCTGTCGGCGGCGCTGGCGGCCCACCACGAACCTGTTTCCGCCGACGCCATCCGCATGCTGATGCTGACCGGCGCCCGCAAGAGCGAGGTGCTGGGTGCCACCTGGGAGATGTTCGACCTGGATGCCGGAGTGTGGACCAAGCCCAGCGCCCACACCAAGCAGCGGAAACAGCACCGGGTGCCGGTTTCGGCCAACGCCCTGACGCTGCTGAAGCGGATCAGGGAAACCGCCGAAGGGCCATACGTCTTCCCCGGCAAGGGCGGCGACCAGCCGCTGACCGACGTTAAGCGGTCCTGGGCGGCGGTGTGCAAGGCGGCCGACATCACCGGCGCCCGCATCCATGACCTGCGCCATTCCTTCGCCTCGCTGCTGGTCAGCGGCGGCGCGTCGCTGCCGATCATCGGCGGCATGCTGGGCCACACCCAGGTGCAGACAACCCAGCGCTACGCCCACCTCTACGACGAGCCGCTGCGGGCCGCCGCCGATCATGTCGGCAAAACCATCGACATGGCGGGAGAGAAAACGGACACTGGCGCGAAGGAAAAACCAACTGGAGAGCAGGCGTGACGAACCACAGCGTCCCCAGCCCGCCCGCCGAAGCCATACCTCTTGTCGACGCCTTTACTCGATTCGCGCCTGCCGATCTGTTGAGCGAATATCATCGTAAAACAGCGGAGCGCAGAGGGCTGCCACGGCGTCCCACGTTCCACCGGGAAAGCGACAATACCATCGCCCGGATGGCGCGGGCGGTCCAAGCGGACCTCCACCGCCTGCTGCGGCGCATCAAGCAATCGCTGATCGACCAGTTGATCGCGGGCGATCTGGTCGGCTATGGCCAGACCGACGCGCCCTTCGGCCCTTGGCGGCAGATTCCCGCCGCCACATGGCGCGGCTACCGTATCACCGATATCCGCAGGGGGGTGGCATCGGGGCCGTCCGTTGATCTGCTGGCCGTCCACATCGCCCCGGCCCGTGCCGCCAACCACCCCGCTCAGCCTTCAGCCAAGGAACCGCCTGCGGCACAGACCGGAGTGCCGGGCCGCCCGGAAAAACACATCTCCGTGGTGATTCAAGAATTCGAGCGGCAAGCCAAGGCTGGCAGGATCGCTCCCTCCCTGGCCCAGCAGGCGCGGGGACTGGCGGAATGGTTCCAGACAGCCCATCCCGACAAGCAAGCCCCCACGCCCAAGACCATTGAAAACAGGCTGAGGGCGCAATACAGGGAAGCCGTGCGTAGGATGGAGTACGGCGAAGTACAATGACGTAAAATCCCCCGAAATAATAATATCGGGTGGATTTTCGGGGCGTTTTTCGGGTGTCCATTCCTCGATATCTGGATTGCCGACGCGGCGTTGCGCCGCTTGGCATGAAAGGAATCGACCATGACGGAGACCTCCCCCACCTCGGCGGAAACCAACATCTTCCTCGGCTACATTGACGAGGACGAATACTGCCGCCAGCGCGGCATCTCGGTGCGCACCGCCCAGCGCGACCGCCAGCTTCGCCAGTCCCCGCCCTACACGGTCGTCGGTCAGCGCGTCATCTACCGCATCGACAGCATCCGCACCTGGCTGCTGGAGCGTGAGCGCCAAGTCGAGCGCAAGGCGTCCGCGCCCCGCGCCGGAGGCCGCAAATAATGAGCGCCCCCGCCCCCGACGCCCTGGCCGACGATCTGCTGATCGGCGCGGCCCAGATCGCCCGCCACATCTTCGGCTCGGACGAGGATCGCTT
>CAJANL010000028.1 GCA_903941105.1 uncultured Rhodospirillaceae bacterium | reverse complement strand
GGCAGGCCCGTCGCGCCGTCCACAGCCCAATCTCCACTGAGCAGCCGGCTGACTCTGCTGGTTTCGGCTCGGCACCCCTCCCGCCGCCGCCGCCGCCGCCGCCGCTGCCACCACCACCCATCAACAGCCCCTTGAAACTGCACCGTGAACCAGAAGGTACTTCCGCTCCCATATTGACTTTCAACTCCAGCCCGCCCTCCCATTAATTCCGCCAATTGCCGTGCAATTGCGAGCCCCAATCCGGTGCCACCGAACTTTGCTGAGGTTGATGCTTCAGCCTGCTGAAAGGACTGGAATAGTGTGGCCTGCTGCTCCGGAGTGAGGCCGTACCCGGTATCAGAAACCGCAAACCGCAACTTGGTCGGCGGCGCTGTCTTCCCCCCTTCAATCTGAACATCAACATCAAGTCCCCCTGAGCTTGTGAATTTTACGGCATTGCTCAGGTAATTCAGGAGTATCTGCCTGATCCGAAGTGGGTCTCCAATCATCCCACGTGGAACCTCTGGAGCGATTCGAACGTTAATAGGCAATCTTTTTTCAGAGGCTTGCGCAGCAACGACACTAATTGCCTCGTCGACGAGATTGGCCAGATCGAAGGGAGCCGTATCAATGAAAACCTTACCCGCCTCAGCCTTAGAAAGATCAAGGATGTCGTTGATGATTCCCAGCAAGCGTTGAGCTGACTGCTTAATTGATTGGATGTGGTGACGTTGCTTCGCTGGAAGTTCCCCACCTAGGGCTAGATGGGCCATCCCGATGATGCCGTTCATGGGAGTACGAATTTCGTGGCTCATATTGGCCAGAAAAAGTGACTTGGCTTTGTTAGCAGCCTCAGCCACATTCTTGCTTTCTCTTAGCTGGGCCTCAATTTCTTCCTGATTACGCATGAGCCTCCGCCATTTTGAGGAGGCGGTACGGCATCGGGGGCGTCCGTAGACTGACCCACACCAGTCGCTCGATCATGCTGCCAAGATCGTAGCGGCGATTGAAGCGATAAGCGAACTCAGCGAGGTAGCGCGGCGCATGTTTCTCGCGGACGGCCCGGTAGGTGCCGGTCATGGCGGCCTTGACGTTGCCGAGCATGGTGTTGACCCATCTGAAGGCGGGATGGCGGGCCGCCTTGCGACCGGAGCCGGTGATGATCGGCTGGTGGGCGCAGCCCGCTTCGGTGACTCCCGAGAAACAGGCGAGCCCGTCGCTGATCACCGTGCAGGCGGGATCGAGCGACTGCTTGGCGAAGGCTTCGACCTCGGTGCGCCGAAAGCCCTTCACGCGGCGCAGCTTGATGCGCACCGGCTTGCCGGTAGCGGTGGTCTCGACGGCGGCGATGAACGGCGTCTTGCCCGGAGAACCGCGCCCGCGCTTGCCGCCGGAGCGTTCGCCGCCGAGATAGGCGTCGTCCATTTCCACGCGCCCGGTCAGCGGTTTCTTCGCCTCGCGCTCCAGCATGACCTGGAGCAGCTTGTGCTTGAGCTTCCAGGCCGTAGTCTGCGTCACCCCCAGGCGACGCGCCAATTCCAGCGACGAAATCCCCGCCTTCGACTGGGTGAGATGGTAGATCGCCTGGAACCATACCGTCAGCGCCAGCTTGCTGGAGTGGAAGATCGTTGCCGCCGTCAGCGAAGCCTGATGGCGGCAACGGCGGCATTGGTAGAGCTGGCGGGGGCTGACCAGAACGTGTTCCGTACCGCCGCAGGCCGGGCAGACGAACCCGGTGGGCCAACGCATCGCAAAAACCTCGGCGCGGCACAGGTCTTCGGTTCCGTACTTGGCACGGAAAGCCGTCTCGCTGAGCCCCTTCTGAAACTGAACCTTGTTCCGCGCTCCCATCGAAACCCTCCACAGGCTTGGCTTTTCGCTGCGGATTCTAACGCCTCAAGTCGGCGGAGGATAGTGCGTAATCAGGAACTGGTTTCAAAGTCAGCCTGCTCGACGCTGATGTTGGGAACCTTGACCCCGGCCAGTCGGTCTATGGATGAACGCGTGAAGCGTTCACCCGAGAAACCGCCTGAAAATGTCAAACCACTGAACGACGATCCCTTGCGCGCTGTCGCTGACCGTGCGGCCAATCGCATAGCTAACGCCATGGGTATTCGGGCTGATCACGACGCCAATCCGGGCGCCATGATCAAATGCTTACCTGATTACGCACTAT
>CAJANL010000027.1 GCA_903941105.1 uncultured Rhodospirillaceae bacterium | reverse complement strand
CATGCAAAGCGCCAAAATCGCTGAAAACAATTTGCCGGATTTCCGGGGGTGAACCCGCCGAATCCGGCAATTCGCGATTACTCCAACGGGCCATCAAACCCTGGAAAACCGCCAGGGTCAGCGTTCTTCACAGCCGACTGAATCGCTGTCCCGCGAGCACGGCGGCCCGGTGCGGGTGGTGATCCCCTCGCTGTACTTTTGGAAAAGCGCCAAGTGGCTGCGCCACATCACCTTTTCCGACCGCGACACCCCCGGCTACTGGGAACTGCGCGGCTATCACGACGAAGGCGATCCGTGGAAGGAGGAAAGGTTCCGGTAAGCGTGGCGATACCCGCGCCGCCGCGGCTCATCTCCCCCGCTCGCGCCAGCTGAGCAACCCGGTACGCTCGTAGAGCCAGGGATACTGCGCCGCCATCCGTCGTGCCCGGGTCAGGCGCCAGGCGGCCAGGGTGATGCTGACGAGCACCGCCGCGTCGAGCAGCAAGCCCGGCAGCGACAGCAGGCCGCCGCCGAACAGGGCAAACACCAGGAAACGATCGGCCAGGGCCAGCAGCAGGGCATAGGGCACCGCCTGCCGCCACGGCCGCCAGGTGGCGGCCAAGGCCTGGCCGGTCATGAAGGCGCAGCCGCCCATGAACAGCACGGTGACCAGCAGGAAGACCGGAATCGAATCGGTCACGCGGCGCCCTCCCCTACTCGGGTGGAAAGACGGAAGGGAACGGGGTCTGGACTGTCACCGTAATCCGGGGGCTTCCTGCCGCGTCAAAGCTGTGACGTCGCCAGCATCCAAAGTCAACAGCAAGTCCGGCTCATTGATGCACCAAATGTAGCTGTCAGTAGCGATGGCGGAAAGGCGCTTCTTCAGCGGACTTGCATTGCGCTCATCAAAAGCACTGACAAACGCCACTTGTCCGCGCTTGAAGCCTGCGGCAACAGCCGCAGCAATTAAATCTGCTTTCCGCTTCTCCGTGACAGGGCCATCGGTGGCGACAATTTCCACGAACACCAACCGCATCGGCTTCTGGAGGTCCGCCAGGACGACATCGGGGAGTAATTTTTGAGCGTCGATGGGGAGACCGATCGCCTTCATCAGAGCATCGTCGCTCATTACTACGTGGTTGCCGCTCTCACTGATCCAGACCACGGCGGGGTGCTGGAGGAAACGCGGCGCGAACACTTCAATCACCGCCTTTACGATCTGCGAGCTTGTACCAGCCGCGAGCACCCGGCCGCTGCCGTCAGGGAACGCCACCGACACACCGTCTTTGTGAGTTCCACGCTCCCGCATGAGCCTGATTCTGGACAATTCGGTAGCGTCAAGGTGTTGCTCCCGCCAGCCTTCGATTGCTTCAGGAAATTGATCATCAGGTAGAAGGAGAAGATCAGCAAAATGCCGCATCAGGAAATAGCGACCTTGGCTACTCGTTGTAGCGATTGAGGTATCGACCCCGACAACACCCTTCGCCACCAGTCCGTCTCGCAGGCTCTCATCACGAACCTGCTCTCGGCTGTTGTCAGCATACCAGGGGGTTCCAGGTGGCGAAAACAGCCCCTTCACGCTTGCCGCCCTGAAGACGGTCCGGTCCACATCGGTCTGCAAAGCGATCTGCTCGTCACTCATCCGGTAGACCTGGGAGGGCCGCATTTGCGGCCCTTGGCCCTCGACGGCATCCATGTAAAGCATAACCTGGATAATCCGTGATGCTGCCTCACGGACGACGTAGGAGCGGTCAGCAATGCCGGCGGGAAAGATGATTTCCAAGCGCGCCTTGATATCGGCGGCGCTAGACAGCGGCGCGTGTGCGTAGAACGGCATACATATCCCTTACCGCGATCTCGACAGCTTCCCGTTTAACATGACGAGCAATCAGCGTCTTCAATTTTTGGAGTTGTGTTGCAGTCGGCATTGGCATCGCCTCGATCTCGTAAGCGGATACTGCCACACTGCCGTTGATGCAGCGGAAAACCAGATCGACGGCTTGGGAGTTGAGTAGCGCCGCAACGACCTCTAAACCAACCTTCGGTGTCTGCCCGCGAATCGGCCTGATCATGTTGACGTGATTTTCAACGGCAACGTGAGGATGCAGAGCCAGAAAATCAACCGGCATGACGGCGGCTATCAGGCGTCGGCGCTGCTCAACGGCCGTAGTCCGCTGCAACAAGACGCAAGGCTGATCGATGAGGTTTGGATCATCGATTCCCCGAGGGCGGAACCAACCGAGATGATCGCCAGTAACCTTCCAGCGAAAGGCGCCTGATCCGTCACCGGGGATGCATTCGGCCCACACGACCGGCACCATGCCTTTGGTGCCTACCGACGCCAACTTCGTTTTGTGGCGGTTCCACACCAGCGGGCCGGTGCTGACCTCGTAGCCGAGATCGGACAATCTAGTCGGCATCGCGGCGATCTGACCGAGCAGATCGACTTGGGTGGGCTGCCGTGGGAGGAGCCACGGAGATCCGTCTTCGCTTGGGACATCGAAGCGGCCGAGATATTCGATCTCGGCTGACGAGGTCTCCGTGACAGTGACGATATCAACGACGACGCCACCCTGTCGCCCCCTGACGCGGCGATATACTGTCAGAGCCGTTTCCTGCAGAACATCGGCAAAGATGCCCTGCCTGGATTGAAGAAAGTCAATCCGAACGGGACTGCATTCCATCACCAGCAGTTTGCGCAATGCCTGAAAGTATTGTCCGCCAAGGAAAGAGGTGGGCGTGACGTAGGCGATTATGCCACCCTCAGCGGCAAGATGGACAGCCAGATCCGTGAACAATCCATAAAGATTTGCGTGCCCGAAGAGAGACCGCGCCCACTTCTCGCGGTCGTACGGTTCCAATTTTACTTTGCCGTATGGCGGGTTGCCGATGACCAAATCCCAGGCACCGTATTCCTTGTCCGGAATGCTGAGGCTATCGCCAATGACAACGAACTGGGGAAGCGCCTGCCCAAGCGGAGACAGTACCGCCGCGAGGAACATTTGACTCATCCACCCTGAAAACGGGTCGAGTTCAAAGCCGCGAAGACGGCCGGCGATATGGGCCATGATCTCGCCCGGCAGGCGCCCATTCAGCGCACGCAGCATGCGAGCCGCCATCGGGGCCAGAAAGGCACCGCCTCCGCAGGCGGGGTCGCAGGCTCTGACGGTTGCCCAATCGACACCGTCCTCCTCGACCATGTCGAGGAGGCGCGCCGTCACCGCCGGCGGCGTATAAAAAACGCCATGCCGGGAACGGTAGCCCGGAGGCAACAGCACCGTATAGATGGAGCCCAGGTAGTATGAGGCAGTCTCGACGTCGAGATTGCGGGCGATGACTCCGGCCTCGACAGCCAAATCACTTCTGATTGCCTCGACGGGCGCTTCCGGCCCGTCAGGTTGGTAGGCGCGGAGAATCGTGGCGGTGATTCCGCATGCGATCCTCAGATGTTCGACCTCATCCTTCGGTTTGCGAAGGTTGCGCCGCAATTCCTCACGTATGCAAAGCAGACGGGCGACGTCCTCGCACGCCCCGGAGTCAGTACCGCATCGCTCGAAGTCGGGGCAATCGCCAGAGAGGACGGCGGCATTGATTGATTTGATCATCATCACCCCTCCCTCGGTTGCTAGATCAAGAATCTCATTGCCAACTTTCTTGCCAGTATAATGTTCCGGTTAGGTTCCATCAAGGACTCCGGTGACCGATCCCTTTGACAGCCCACCGATCGCCGCGAACCAATCGGCGGCGAAGGATAAGAAAGACGGGGGCCGCCGCACTGAATCGGTCACGCCCCGTCCTCCCCCACTCCACCTTCGAGGTAATGGGCGCGGATTTCCGGATTGGCCAGCAGTTCGGCGGAAATGGGGTCAGAGTCCCTTTTCCCTCTATGCCGCCCCAGCCCCCAACTGCCTAATCCCCTCCAGCACCCCCGCCAGTTCGGTACGGGCGCATTTCTCCTCGTAGATATCCTGCAGGCGCATCCAGTAGCCTGGCCCCGTGCCAAAGGCCTGACCGAAGCGCAGGGCCATTTGGGCGGTTACGCCCCGCTCCCCGTTCAGGATGGCAGTCACCGCGTTGGGCGGCACGTGGATGTGTTCGGCGAACTTGCGGGCGCTCATCGACAGCGCCTCCAGTTCGTCCCTGAGGAGTTCGCCGGGATGGATCGCGGGCAGGTTATCGATGGCAGGGTAGGTCATGGCTTCCTCAATGGTAATCGACGATTTGAACCTCAACGGCGTCCCCCGGCACCATCAGATGGTCCTTGCCCGCCGGGTCCTCGCTCAATGCCCAGCGAAAGCAGATGCGCCAGCGATCATTGATGCGGATGCTGTACTGGCCGTCGCGGTCGCCGCCCAGCGCCTCGAAGCAGTTGGACGGCGGGTTGCGCAACTCGATCAACCGGGCGGCGGCATTCAGCTTGGTCAGCCCCTTCGCCGCCTGGCGCTCGAAGGCCTGGAATTCCCGAATGCGCTCCCCGGCCGCGAAATCCGCCGTGCGCTTGTCTGCATAGGTCTTGATCGGCATGACGGGTTATTATGTGTTCCGGAATGCATAACAGTCAAGCCCTGCGCAACCTATTTAGACGGTGCGGCCGTCCGACGCCGAACGTTGGACCGGTCGGCGGCGGCGGATAAGAATGGCGGGGCCGCCGCACTGAACCGGTCACGCCCCGCCCTCCCCCACTCCGCCTTCGAGGTAATGGGCGCGGATTTCCGGGTTGGCCAGCAGTTCGGCGCCGCTGCCCGACAGCATCACCCGGCCGTTGACCATGACATGGCCGCGATGGGCCAGCTTCAGGGCGTGATAGGCGTTCTGTTCCACCAGAAAGACGGTGACGCCCTGCTCGCGGTTGATCGCCGCGATGATCTCGAAGATGTGGCGGACCACCAGCGGTGCCAGCCCCAGCGAGGGCTCGTCCATCAGCAGCACGCGCGGGCGGCCCATCAGGGCGCGGCCGATGGCCAGCATCTGCTGCTCGCCGCCCGACAGGGTGCCGCCGCGCTGGCTCAGGCGCTCCTTCAGGCGGGGGAACAGGGTCAGCACCCGCTCCAGGTCGTCGTCGTAGTGGGCCGGGTCGGCCACCGCGGCGCCCATTTGCAGGTTCTCCAGCACGCTCATGCGGGCGAAGATGCGCCGCCCCTCGGGGCAGTGGCCGACGCCGCGCCGGGCGATGAGGTGGGTGGCGAGGCCGGTGATGTCCTCACCCTCCAGCAGCACCCGGCCGGAGGTGGCGCGCGGGCTGCCGCAGATGGTCATCAGCAGGGTGGTCTTGCCGGCGCCGTTGGCGCCGATCAGCGCCACGATCTCGCCCTTGGCCACATGCAGGTCGACGCCGTGCAGCGCCTCGATGCGGCCATAGCCGGAATGAAGGTTCTCCACCGTCAGCATGGCCCGCCCTCGCCCAGGTCACCGGCCACCTCGGGCGGCAGCGGCGCATCATCCTCCTCGCCGAGATAGGCGCGGATCACCGCCGGGTCGCGCCGCACCTCATCGGGCGTGCCCTCGGCGATCTTGCGGCCGTAATCCAGCACCACGACGCGGTCCGAGATGCCCATCACCACGCTCATGTCGTGCTCGATCAGCAGCAGGCCGACGCCCTCCTGGTCGCGGATGTCCAACAGCAGACGGTTGAGTTCCGCCGATTCGCGGGGATTGAGGCCGGCGGCGGGCTCGTCCAGGCACAGCAGCACCGGGCCGGTGCACATGGCGCGCCCGATCTCCAGGCGGCGTTGCAGGCCATAGGGCAGGCTGCCGGCCGCGTCGTCGGCGAGCGCCGTCAGTCCCAGCCGGTCGAGCCAGCGCCGCGCCAGCTCCACCGCCGCCCGTTCGGCCTGGCGATAGCGCCCGAGGCCGAGCAGGCCGGCCAGCGAGAAGGCCGAGGCCCGCATCAGCGTCGTGTGCTGGGCGACGATCAGGTTCTCCAGCACGCTCATCTTGGGAAACAGGCGGATATTCTGGAAGGTGCGGGCCACGCCGGCATCACGGGCGATGCGGTGGTCATCCATGCGCTCCAGCAGCTTGACGCCGGTGGGATGGTGCAGGGTCAGCCGCCCCACCTGCGGCTTGTAGAAGCCGGTGATGCAGTTGAACAGGGTGGTCTTGCCGGCGCCGTTGGGTCCGATCACCGCGGTGATCTGGCGCTCGAAGGCGGTGAACGACAGCTCGCTGACCGCCGACAGGCCGCCGAAGCGCATGGACAGGTGCTCGACCTCAAGCAACGGGCGGCGGGTCATGGCGCTTTCAACCGGATGGTGGGCTCGCGGCTGGAGAGCAGGCCGGAAGGCTTCCACAGCATGATCAGCACCATGGCGCCGCCGAAGGCCAGCATGCGGTACTGCTGCAACTCGCGGAACCATTCGGGCAGGCCCACCAGCAGCAGGGCGGCCAGCACGATGCCGATCTGGCTGCCCATGCCGCCCAGCACCACGATGGCCAGGATCACCGCCGATTCCATGAAGGTGAAGCTTTCCGGGCTGATGAAGCCCTGCCGCGTCGCGAAGAACGAGCCGGCGAAGCCGGCGAACATGGCGCCCGTCGCGAAGGCCGACAGCTTGACGTTGGTGGGGTTGATGCCGAGCGAGCGGCAAGCGATCTCGTCCTCGCGCAACGCCTCCCAGGCGCGCCCCACCGGCAGGCGGCGGATGCGCAGGGTGAACAGGTTGGTCAGCAGCGCCAGCCCCAGGATCAGGAAATAGAGGAACACCACCCGGTGGTCGCCGTTGAACTCCAGCCCGAAGAACTCGGCGAAGCTTTGCTGCCCCTCGGGCGGCACCATCTTGAACGACAGGCCGAACAGGCTGGGGCGCTCGATGCCGCTGATGCCGTTGGGGCCGTTGGTCAGCTCCTGCCAGTTCTGCAGGATCACCCGGATGATCTCGCCGAAGCCCAAGGTGACGATGGCGAGATAGTCGCCGCGCAGACGCAGCACCGGGAAGCCCAAGGCGACGCCGAACCCCGCCGCCATCAACCCGGCCAGCGGCAGGCAGACCCAGAACGACAGGCCGAAATGCATCGACAGCAGGGCATAGGAATAGGCGCCCACCGCGTAGAAGGCGACGAAGCCGAGGTCGAGCAGGCCGGCCAGTCCCACCACGATGTTCAAGCCCCAGCCCAGCATGACGTAGATCAGCACCAGGGTGGCCTTATCCACCAGATTGCGGTCGGCGAACGGCAGGAACGGCAGCAGCAGCGCGAACGCCGCCATAGCCCAGCCGGCGAGGATGCGGGGCGAGGGGGCTGCCGGGACCTTGACAGCGGGTCTCTCCTCACCCGGCGCTCTGCCGCAAGGGAAGAAGGCTTTTCGTGCAAGACCGATCGCCAGCCGTCCCGCCATCACCGCCAGGGCGCCCCACAGCACCCAGTCGAAGCGGGTGGCCAGGGTCAGGCCGGTGGCACTGTCCACCAGGCGGAAACCCAGCATGGGCAGCCCCAGCGCCGCGGCCACCAGACCGCCCAGCAGGGCATCGATGACGAGCCGGCGCATGTCAGATCTTCTCCACTTCCGGCCGGCCGAGCAGCCCGGTGGGGCGGAACAGCAGCACCAGCACAAGGATGGAGAAGGTGGCCACATCCTTGTATTCTATGGAGAAATATCCCGACCAGAACGCCTCGATCAGCCCGATCAGCAAGCCCCCCAACATGGCGCCTGGCAGCGAGCCGATGCCACCCAGCACGGCGGCGGTGAAGGCCTTAATGCCGGCCAGGAAGCCGATATAGAAGTCGATCACGCCGTAATACAGCGTCACCATCATGCCGGCGACGCTGGCCAGCATGGCGCCGATGACGAAGGTGGCCGAGACGACGCGGTTGACGTCGATGCCCAGCAGCGACGCCATCTTCATGTCCTGCTCACAGGCCCGTTGCGCCCGCCCCAGGGCGGTGCGGGTGATGACCCAGGTGAAGCCGGCCATCAGCAGCACGGTGATCACCACGATGGCGATCTGCAGATAGGACAGATGGACCGAGAAACCGTCGCCCTCCACCAGGGTCAGGCCGCCGCGGATCACCGGCGGCAGCGGCTTGACACGGGCGCCTTGGGACACCTGGGAGAAGTTCTGCAACACGATGGAGACACCGATGGCCGAAATCAGCGGTGCCAGCCGGGGCGCTCCCCGCAGCGGCCGATAAGCAACCCGCTCCACCGCCCAGCCCCACAGCGCGGTGAACAGCATGGTGGCGAGCAGGGCCACCATCAGCGCCACGGCAACACTGCCGCCGCCGATGGTCGTTATGGCGATGAAGGCGATCAGCGAGATGAACGCTCCCAGCATGTAGATCTCGCCATGGGCGAAATTGATCATGCCGATGATGCCGTACACCATCGTATAGCCGATGGCGATCAGCCCATAGATGGCGCCGAGCGTCAGTCCGTTGATGAGTTGCTGGAGAAAATACTCCATGAGGCTTCCCTGCAAGGCCCGCTTCTTGACGACGGGGACTGCCAGAACCCTAACCGACGCGGCGGTCCTGTCAACGACGATGAGCGGCAGGGAGCATCGGGGAACGCCTGAAAACGCCCGGATTCTTGCTGCGCGTTCCCGCCCGAAGTTTGCTACACTTGCCGCTCTCCATTGGGGGGGGGGAATTCGATGCCGCAGGTTGCTTGCGACGACGTCATCCGCATCCGGGTGGATACCACCTGGGCGGTCCTGGATTTCATCCGCCAGTTGGCCCTGCAAGCCGCGTCCGGTGAGACGCGCGCTCCGGCCAACCCGGCGCAGACCGCCATTTTCCGCGAGATCGCCCCTTACCGTCTGGTGGAATACAATTATGTCGACGACCGGGTGGGAACGGTCGAGGCGGTCTATGTCGGCTTCCCCAATGGCGCCCTGTTCGCCTCCGGCGACGATATTCCCGAGGCCGCCGTCAACGACCTCATTCTCGCCACGGTCGGCGACGAACCGGCGCTGCCGCCGGTCTATATCTATGTGATCCTGAGCCAGCCTGCCTCGGAGGACCGTATCCGCGGCTACCTGCAGGCGCTGGCCAACCATCTCGGTCAGCCGCTGGTGGGAGTGTTCCACAACGACGGCAACGTCATCGCCATCGCCGAGGATGCCGCCGGCCCGGCCGCCGGGCGCGTCAAGGCGGCGGCGATCCATGCCGCCGGGGAACGCTACCGGCACCTGTCCAAGTCGACGCTGCAACTGGACCTGTCGGACATGTGCGAGCGGCCCGACGGCCGCGCCTATGCCCGCATCGGCTACGCCTATGCCCAGCATGTGCTTGAGTTCGCCAGCCGCGAGGACCGCGACGCGTTCCTGCTGTGGTCGCGCGGGCTGTGGGGCTGGATCCAGTCGGAGCAGACCAGCAACGCCGAATTGGGCTTCCCCGAATTCCTTCGTCCGGCCGAGCCGGCTCACTCCCCGGAAGATGTCTTGCGAACCGTACGGCTGCGCACCCCCCTCCCCTTCGCCGCCGACGCGGTGGGCATGGCACGGGGCTACTGGGCCTATGTGCGGACGGCGCTGAAGGCGGCCGGCTAACTCACCAGCGCCAAATCCACCGCCGCCAGCAGCTTATCGACCTCGAACGGCTTTTCGATCACCGCGATGGCGCCAAGACGCTTGGCGGTCTCCAGCCCCTGGGCCTTCTCCATGCGCGCACTGCCACCGGAAATGGCGATGATCGCGACCTCCGGCAACAGGGACTGCAGTTCCAGGATGGTCTGAATGCCGTCCATCTCGGGCATGATGATGTCGGTGACGATCACCTGAAAGCTTTCACCGCCGGCCACCATCTCGACGGCTTCCAGGCCGTTGGTGGCGGTGGCGACATCGTGCCCAACGGCGGTCAGCACATCGACCAGCGAATCGCGCATCAGCCGGGTGTCTTCGACGATCAGGATGCGGCCCATAAAAAACTCCCTAAGCAAAACAAATAATTGATATAGGCATTCCCACCAGCGGGCAAGATATCACTCGCCTGCCGCCTGCAACGGCAGCAGCACGGTAAAGGTGGTGCCGACGCCGGGGTGGCTGTAGACGCTGATATTGCCGTGCATCGCCTTGACAATACCCTGCACCACCGACAGCCCCAGCCCGGTCCCCTGCCCCACCGGCTTGGTGGTGAAGAAGGGGTCGAAGATCTTGGCGGCGGTGGCCTTCGACATGCCGCTGCCGGTATCGGTGAAGTCGATCTCCACATGCGCCACCGTGGGGTCAAGTTCGATTTGCCGATTGTGCCGGCCTGGCAGCAGCACATCCAGCGTCAGGGACAGGCTGCCGCAGCCGCCCATGGCATCACGGGCATTGTTGGCCAGATTGAGGAACACCTGATGCAGTTGACCGACATCGGCCTTGACCCAGGCCTCGGCCACCGTCGCCTTGGCCTCGACCTTGACGCTGGGCGGCAGGATGGAACTTGCCAATGAGGCGAACTGGTGGAACACCGGCACGATGTTCACCGTATCCAGCACCTTCTGCTCGTTGCGGCAATAGGCCAGGACGTTGCGGACGATGTCACGGCCGCACTTGGCGGCGTCGATCACCCGCTCCACCCGCTCGACATTGCGTTCGTCGAGTTGAGTGGTGCGGGCGATCATCTCGGCGCCCATCAGGATGGGTCCCAGCATGTTGTTGAGCTCGTGCGCCACGCCGCCGGCCAGCCGGCCCAGCGCCTCCAATTTGTGGCTCTCCTGCATGGCCACTTCCCATTGCGCCCGCTCGCTCTCGGCCCGCATGATCTCGGTAACGTCCTCGATGAACAGCAGCAGCGACGGCTTCGATCGGGTCTCGGAGGCCGAGAACTGTGTCGCGGTGATACGCCAATGCCGCCCCGGCCCCAGCACCTTGGTGGGCTGGCACAGGGAATGGAACGGCGCGCCGGGACGCGGCAGGCTGTCCGCCGCCGGCAAGGCATCCCGCGGCAGGAAATCGAAGATCGACGCATCGAGCAGGCTGTTCTCGTCGCACCCGGTCATGGCCTGGAGCGCGGCATTGCAGTGACGGATCTCGCCGCCCACCGTCACCACGGCGATGCCGAACGAAGCGGCGGCGAAGGCAAGGCGAAGCCGTTCCTCGCTCTGGCGTAGTGCCGTCTCGGCCTTGAGGCGCTCCTCGACCTCGACGGTGACATCGAGCAGAACACCATCCCAAACGGTACTGCCCTCATGGCGCCGCGGCCGGGCGTGAGCCCGCAGCCACACCTCGCGGCCATCGGAGCGGCGGATACGGACTATCTCGCCAAAGGGTTCCATGGTCTCGGCGGACCGCAGCCGTGCCGCGAGGATACCGCCCCGATGCTCGTCGACGATAGCCTCGAACAGCGGCGTACCGTCCTCGACCAAGGCATTGGGTTCGAAACCAAGCAACTCGGTGATACCCTCGCTGAAATAGGGAAAGGAGGACCGGCCATCGCGCTCCAGCACATGCTGGAACACCGCACCGGGCAGGTTGGCGGCGATGGAGCGAAGGCTGCGCCGCGTCTCCTCCAGCATCAGCTCGGTGACGCGGCGCCGGGTGATGTCGCGACCGATGATGATCAGCACCATCTTACCGTCGCGGCGAACCTCGCTGACCGTCATTTCAAAGGGGAAACCGCTGCCATCCTTGCGCCGGCCCACCGCCTCGGCGGCACCGGGCGGAAAGCGGGCCACGAATCGTTCCGGCTGGCAAGGCGCATGCATATTCGCAGCGGTCTCCCCATATGGATCCACGAACAGATTGCACGGGCAGTGGTTTTCCACCTCGGCCAACTCATAGCCGAACAGCCGCTCGGCGGCGGCGTTCATCCAGGCGATGCCGTGCTCACCATCGATGGTGACGATGGAATCCTCGGCGTGGTCCATCAGCGTCTGGTGCTCGTGCTCGGCCCGCATCCAGCGTGTGATATCGAGCCACACGCCCTCCCACACGACGTGGCCTTTGCCCAGCCGACGTGGCTGCGAGGAGCCGCGTAGCCAAACGGTCTGGCCGTCCTTGCCGATGGCGCGGAACCCCTCGACCTGCCGCGCCAGCGCCCCCTCGGATTTTGTAAAGGCGTCCACATGGCCGGCACGGTCGGCCCAGTGCACCACGTTCAAGGCGCCGGAAGGGCCGACCTTCAGTTCGTCGGGGGAAAAGCCCAGGATCCCCTTGATGTTCGGCGAGATCCACGGGTAGTGAATGGTGCCGTCCGGCAACTTTTCGCGGCGAAACATCACGCAGGAAATATCGGCCAGCACATCGAGCATGACATCGGCAACAGGCGGCGAGGAAACGGTCATGGCAATAGCGATCCGATGGCATGCGTCGACGGAAGCAATAGTGTAGCATGCCGCCCGAATGAAGTGACGAGGGTTCAAGTGCGCAGCCACGTGGTGGTGATCGGCAACGAAAAGGGCGGCTCGGGCAAGACCACCGTGGCCATGCACCTTGCCATCGGGCTGTTGCGCATGGGCTTCCGGGTGGGATGCGTCGACCTCGACCACCGCCAGCAGTCGCTGGGGCGCTACCTGGCCAACCGCCTGGCCTGGGTGGAACGGAGCGGCGTATCGCTGCCCATGCCCAGCGTCGTGGTGGTATCGCCCTCCAACAGCGACCTGCGGTCCGAGGCGTTGGCCGAGGAGACGAGCGGCTTCAACCGGGCGCTGGCCGAATTGGGCGGAACCTGCGATTTCGTGGTGGTGGACTGCCCCGGTGCCGACGCGCCGCTGGCCCGCCACGCCCATACCTATGCCGACACCCTGATCACCCCCATCAATGACAGCCTGCTCGACCTCGACCTGCTGGGCCAGCTCGACCCGGTGACCTGGGAACTGAAACGGGCCGGCATCTATTCCAGCCTGGTGTGGGAGCTGCGCCAGGAACGGCGCAAGGCGCATAAATCCGGCATCGACTGGGTGGTGACGCGCTCCCGCCTCTCCGCGCTGGCCGACCGCAACAAGATAAAGCTGGCCGAGGTGCTGCCGCAGATGCAGCGCGTGCTGGGCTTTCGGCTGGCCGAGGGTTTCGGCGAACGGGTGATCTACCGCTACATGTTCCTGTGGGGACTGACGGTGCTCGACCTCGGCCAATCGGGCATCGCCATGGAGATGACCCGCTCCCACCAGTCCGCTCGCGAGGAGGTCTGCAGCCTGCTCGCCAATCTGTGGCTGCCCCGGGTGAACGAGCGGCTGGACCGGATTTAAACCGTCCGCTTAACACTCCGTATTGCCGCCTTTACACTCCGGCATCGAGCTCACTTCCAGACAACCCATTGATTTAACAGCGAACCACCCCGTCGCCAGGGAGTGGCATGGCCGTTGCTTTGGGTTGGGCCGCTCACGCTGCGCAGCCGCCTCGGCCGCAAAGCGAACGGGCACCGCCCCCTTCGCGGTTGAACCATCTCGTCAGGCACTGCCAACTGGAGGCAAGATGAAGAAGGCTTTGTTGATGGGCGTCTCCGGCGCCGCTCTCATGCTCGCGGTCTCCGCCAACGCGGCCGAGATCTCCCAGGCCCAGGGGCTGTACCAGGGCAATAGCCAGGACCAATACCAGAAGGCCGACATCTACGCCAGCGGCGGCGAGGGCAGCAGCGCCAAGGCCAAGGCCGAGGGCGGCGATTCGGCCAGCAGCCTCGGCAACGGCTACCACAGCAAGTACAGCAAGCCGACCGGCGGCGGCGAAGGCGGCGACGCCTATGCCAAGGCCTCCGGCGGCGACGGCGGCTGGGCCACGGCCCGGGCCAAGCAGGGCCAGGACCAGGACCAGCACCAGAACGCCATGCAGTACCAGAAGGTGGTGCTGCCCGACGACCTGGGCGCGGCAGCCAGCGCCAACGGTGGCGCCGGCGGTGGCCACGACTACTTCGCCGCCTCGGGCGACAACAACGACCAGCAGTCCCCGGATGTCTCGGGTGACGACGCCAACGTCGCCAATGCCGCCAGCAATGCGGTGCGCGACATCGAGGGTTCGGCCATGGTGGCCACCGGCGAAGGTAACACCCTGACCCGTAACTCCAACAACATCACCATGCGCAACTCGACCACGCTGAAGGGCGAGAACGAGCTGGGCGATATCAAACTGGAAAGCGGCGACGCCAACGGCGGCAAGGGCTACGGCGGCTATGCCTATGGCGGCAAGGGCTACGGCGGCTTCGGTGAAGGCGGCGATGCCAAGGTCAGCCAGGACGCCGACACCTCGCAGAAGGCCTATGGCGGCAAGGCCGAGACCTACGCCAAGACTTATGGCGGCGAAGGCGGCGACGGCGGCAAGGCCTATGCCGACCAGAGCAACTCGTCCTATCAGAAGAGCAGCGCCTACAACAAGGCCATCGGCGGCTATGCCGACGCCGACGCCAAGGCCCGCGGCAAGGCCGACGCCGACTCCTATGCCAAGGCCTATTCGGACTCGTATGCCAAGGCCAAGGGCGAGGCCGAGAATTACACCAAGGCCGATGCCGAACAGTGGAACAAGTACAACGCCGAGGACAACAAGAACACCGCCAAGGCGCACGGCAACGCCAACGCCAGCAACAAGGCATGGTCGAAGTCTACGGCCGATGCCCTGTCACCGGCGGAAGCGTCGAACCACACCGCCGCCATGGCGGGCGCCACCGGCGGAGCCACCGGCGACGTCGGCAGCAAGCAGAAGACCAGCGCCGATCAGTCCGGAACCTCCATGGCGGCCGGCGGCGAAGGCGGGGCTGGCGGCAGCGCCAAGACTCACGCCAGCGCGAGCGGCGGCGACGCCAACACCAAGGCCAGCACCGGCCAGATGGCGGCCTCGACCGGCGGTAACGGCACCGGCGGCGCGGGCACTGGCGGCGGCGCCATGGCCGGCGGCGGCGAAGGCGGAGCGGGCGGCACCTCGACCGCTTCGTTCACCACCGGCAGCCTGGGCGCGCTGGGCATCGGAACCGTCCAGGGCATTTCCACGGTGGCCCTGAACACCGGTATCGGCGCCAACCAGTTCAACAGCTTCAGCATCAACGCGAACGCCTCCTTCCGCTGATGCCTCGACCCGGCGGGGACCTTCGGGTCCCCGCCGGCCCTTTTCCCCCAGCAGACATTCAGGAAGGCAGCGCCATGCGCGGAAGAAACATCCTGGCCATCACCGCGGTGCTGGCCGCACTCGCTGGGCCGGTCGCGGCCGAGGAAGCCATGCCGGCGGCCGAACTGGACACCCAGCGCGGCGGTACCGAGACCGGCACCGACATCGACAACAGCCTGATCCAGTCCAACGACTCGGCGCTGACCGCCACCAATACCGGCGGCGTCGGCGTCAGCTATGGCGGCCAGAAAACCAACGGCCAGATCAGCGCCGCCACGGTGACCGGCAACCACGGCATCACCTCGCTGATGCAGAACACCGGCGATCTGGTCAACTTCAACAACGCCACCAGCGTCAACGTCTATCTGAGGTGACGCCATGACCTACCGCCCCCTGCTGCTGGCGCTGACCCTGGCCCTGGCGGCAAGTCCGGCCCTGGCCGGGGAGACCACGCTCACCACCTCGGCAGGAACCTTCCAGGTGGGCGTCGTCAGCCTCAAGGAGGCCCGCTTCAAGAGCGTCATCCGCCAGCAATACGACTTCTCCTGCGGCTCGGCGGCGGTGGCCACCCTGCTGACCTACCACTACGGCATCCCCACCACCGAGGAAGAAGCGTTCCGCGCCATGTTCACGGTGGGCAATCAGGAGGCCATCAAGAAGTTCGGCTTTTCCCTGTTCGACATGAAGCAATTCCTCGCCGCAAAGGGCCTCGCCGCCGAGGGCTACCGGGTGCCGCTGGATCGCCTGATCGAGATCGGCGTTCCCGCCATCACCCTGATCAACACCAAGGGCTACAACCACTTCGTAGTGGTCAAGGGTGTCAAGGACGGCGACGTTCTGGTGGGCGATCCGGCCCTCGGGCTCAAGGCGATGCCGCGCCCGGAGTTCGAAGCCATGTGGAAAGGCGTCATGTTCGTGGTGCGCGATGAGGTCACCACCGGCCGTGACCACTTCAACCTGGAGGCCGACTGGGCGGTGCGCCGCAAGGCACCGTTCGGCACCGCGCTGAGCCGTCAGGGGCTGGCCACCTTCTCGACCATGCTACCCCATCTCGGAGAGTTCTAGCCCCTCGCAACCCCTTGGAGTATTCCGCCATGAGGACGAGAGACTTCCGCAGACGGACTTCCGCCCTGCTGCTGGCAGCGGCGACGCTTACCGCCTCGCCCGGTTGGGCGGCGGTGCACGGCGACGATCCGTTCGTCGGCCTGGAAAGCCTCGGCCATTCCGAACTGGGCGAGCTTCGTGGCGGTATGACGGTGGGCGGCATCGAGGTCAACTTCGCGGTGGTCATCCGCACCACGGTGACCGGCGCCAGCGGCCCCTTGGGCCTGCAGACCACCCTGACGGTCGGCGATGCCGGCCAGCTCGCCCAGGCCATCACCACCGCGGTGGGCGTCGGCGGAACGCTTATTCCAGGCGCCAACGGCGTCGGCGTCACCATGCAGGGCAACGGCACCAGCATCACCCACCAGGTCATGCAGGACCAGATTCAGTCGCTGATCGCCAACACCGCCAGCGGCCGAACCGTCACCCAGACCACCGACGTCAACGTCACCGCCCCCAACTTCAACACGATGTCGCAAAACCATGTGGCGCAGTCCCACGTGGCCCGCATCGGTTATGACTCGGCCATGGTCGGGCTGGGACGGTATTAGGACTCCCCCTCCCCTGCCGCAGGTGGGGGAGGACTACTTCCGCTCGATCAACTCGATCTTGTAGCCGTCAGGGTCCTCGGCGAAGGCGATCACCGTGCTGCCGTGCTTCATGGGTCCGGGCGGACGCGGAATCTTGGCACCCGCAGCCGCAAGCCCCTCGCAGGCGGCATGAATGTCGGGCACCGCGATGGCGAGATGGCCGAAGCCAGTGCCCAGCTCGTAGGCGGCGGTATCCCAATTGTGAGTCAGCTCGATCACCGCCTGATCGGACTCCTCGCCATAGCCGACGAAGGCCAGGGTGAAGCGGCCCTCGGGATAATCCTGGCGCCGCAACAGCCGCATGCCGAGCAGACGGGTGTAGAAGTCGATGGATCGATCGAGATCGCCGACGCGGATCATGGTGTGAAGCAGACGGTAGCTCATGTTTCCCTCGCTTTACCGATCGCCGCCAGGACCGTCGCCGCGGCGCGGTCACTGGGGCTGTCGCCGCCATAGCCGAGCATCAGCATCGCCTCGCGCATCAGGCCGCGACGGGCCGCACGGTCGGCCGCGTCGTCGAGCAAGGCCGCCACCGCCGGCGCAATGGCCTCGGCCCGGCACTCCTCCTGGAGGAACTCGGGCATCACCGCGCGGTCCAGCACCATGTTGGCCAGGGTCGCCCACTTCGCCTTGAAGCCGAACAGGTTCCGCGCCATCCAGGCGGTCGCGGCCGACACCCGATAGGTAATCACCGCCGGCAACCCCGCCAAGGCCAGCTCCAACGCTACCGTGCCCGAGGCGGCCAGGGCGCAGGTGCCGGCGGCGAAGCAGTCGTATTTCTCCGCCGTCGCCTCGACCACGAGAACCGGCACCAGCCACGTCGCCACGGCGCGACGCACCGCGTCGCCCACCGTCTCCACCGTCGGCACCACCACCCGCAGCTCCGGCCGCGTCGTGGCCAGGCGAGCCACCGTCTCGGCGAAGATGGGGAGCAGACGGCTGGTCTCGGAATGACGGCTGCCCGGCAGCACCACCAGCACGGGCGCCTCGGCGGCGATGCCGTGACGGGCGCGGAAGGCGGCTCCGTCCCCCGTCTCCGCCCCACTCTCCACCACCGGATGGCCGACATGGACGGCGGACAGGCCCTCCCGCTCGAACCATGGCGGCTCGAACGGCAGCAGGGTCATCAGCAGGTCGAGCACCCGCGCCAGTGTCCTGGCCCGCTTGGGCTTCCACGCCCACACCATGGGCGCCACATAGTGGATACGCGGAATGTGGGGAAACCGCTGCTTGCAGGCGCTCTGCACCCGGCCGGTGAAGCCCCAGGAGTCGATGGTGACGATGGCGTCGGGCCGCCTCGCCTCGATGTCTGCCAGGGTCTCCTTCACCCGACGCAGGATGCGCGGAATGCGTGGCAGCACCTCGGTGATGCCCATCACGGTGAGCTCGGCCATGGGGAACAGACTGGCCAGCCCTTCACCCCGCATGGCGCTGCCGCCGATGCCGGCAAAACGGATGGTGCCGCCACTGCGGCCCTTCAGGCCGGCCATCAGCCGCCCGCCGAGCAGGTCGCCCGAGGGCTCGCCGGCAATGAGGTAGATCAGCAAGGGCCTTGGCGGCGAACCGTCATGCATCCGCCACGCCCATCACGAACACCCCCAGCCGATCGCCCTCCGCCCCCACCGCCTCGCGGCCGAGCACCAGCGACCCGCCGGCCTCCACCGCAATGCCGCGCAAGCCGGCGGCGGCGGCTTCGTTGACCGTGGCAAGGCCAATGGTCGGCAGGTCGAAACGGCGGTCCTGGCCCGGCTTCTTGACCTTGACCAGAACGCCGCCGGGACCTTCCCGCTTGAGTCCGGCGCAGCGGCGGATCAGGGCATCAGTGCCCTCAACGGCCTCGACCCCCAGCACGATCCCCTGCTGCACCACCACCGCCTGGCCAACGTCCAGCGCGCCCAGGCCATTCGCCACCTCGAAACCACGAAGGATGTCGGCCTCTGCCTGCGCGTCGGGAGCCAGGCGGCCGAACAGCCCGGCGGGTGCCAGGCAGCCGGCCAGCACCTCGTCGACGCCGACGACACGGAAGCCCTCGGTTTCCATCTCGCGCACCACGGCGCGCAGCAGGCCATCGTCGCCCAGTGCCTTGAGGCCGACCCGGGCGAAGAATCTGGTGGTGCGGAAATCGGGGGCCAGTTCGAGCAAGGTGGGGCGCCGCACCGGCCCGATCATCATCAACTCGACGACGCCGGCTTTCCGCAGCAGCTCGAAGCCGCTGCCGGCCTCGCCCATGCGGATCCAGTCGGCGGGAAGCTCGCCGATCACCGCCGGATCGGCGTGCCCCTTCAAGGCCAGGATGTGGAACGGACGCCCCTCGGCGCGGCAAGCCTCGGCGACGAGGCCCGGCAGCGGGCCACCGCCGGCGATTATGCCGAGCTTAGGACTCATCGCTCCCGAAATGGGGCGTGCAGAGGCGGCGAGACGTCTCGGCGCGGATGAATTCGATGATTTCCATCACCACCGGATTGGCCTGGAATTGCTCCTCGACGTCCGACAGGCGCTCCTGCAGGGTGCCTTCCGGCGCGAACATCAGCCGGTAGGCATTGCGCAGGGTGTGGATGTCGTCGCGCGAGAAACCACGGCGCTTCAGCCCGACGATGTTGAGACCGTTGAGATGGGCGCGGTTGCCGATCACCATGCCGAACGGAATGATGTCGGCCTCGACGCCGCTCATGCCGCCGATCATGGCGTGCTTGCCGATGCGCACGAACTGGTGCACCGCCGACAGCCCGCCGCAGAAGGCGAAATCGCCGACGGTGACGTGACCGGCCAGGGTGGCGTTGTTGGCCATGATGACGCTGTCGCCGAGAATGCAGTCGTGGGCGACATGGGCGCTGGCCATGAACAGGCAGTTGTCGCCGACCTTGGTCACCATGCCTCCCCCCTCGGTACCGGGGTTCATGGTGACGTGCTCTCGGATCTGGTTGTTCCGGCCGATCACCAGCGTCGAGGGCTCGCCCTTGTATTTGAGATCCTGCGGCTGGTGGCCGATGGAGGCGAACGGGAAGATGCGGGTGTTGTCGCCCACCGTGGTGCGGCCGGCAACCACCACATGCGACACCAGTTCAACGCCCTCACCCAACTCGACATCGGGACCGACGACGCAGAACGGCCCGACGGAAACCGAATCGGCCAGCCGGGCCTTGGGATCGACGACGGCAGTGGAATGAATATTGGGCATCAGCGATCCATGATCATGGCGGCATAAGTGGCCTCGGCCACCAGCACGCCGTCCACCTTGGCGTCGGCCTGGAACTTCCAGACATTGCCGCGCGAGCGCTCCTTGACCACGTGAATGTGGATCTGGTCGCCAGGCCCCACCGGCTTGCGGAAGCGGGCGTTCTCGACACTCATGAAATAGACCAGCTTGCCTTCTGCCGATGCCCCCAGGGTCTCGACCACCAGCACGGCGGCGGTCTGGGCCATGGCCTCGATGATCAGCACGCCGGGCATCACCGGCCGCGACGGGAAGTGGCCCTGGAAGAAGGGCTCGTTGATGGTGACGTTCTTGATTCCCACCGCACTCTCGTTGGGAACCACATCCACCACCTTATCCACCATGAGGAACGGGTAGCGATGCGGAATCATCTCGATGATGCGATTGATGTCTATGACCTTGCGGTCGCTGACGACGGTATCCATGGGTCTTTTGCCTCAGCCCTTCTTCTTGACCATCTTGGCCAGCATAGCCGATTGGCGCAACCAGTCCTTCATGGCGACGGCCGGCGAACCGCCCACCGTCTCGCCCGGATCGACGTCCCGCATGACGCCGCTCTGCCCCGCCACGCGCGCCCCGGTGCCCAGCCTGAGATGGCCGGTGATCCCCGCCTGGCCGCCGACCGCGACGAAGTCGCCCAGATGCGAGCTGCCGGAAATGCCACTCTGCGCGACGATGACGCAACCGCGTCCCATCTGGACGTTGTGCCCGATCTGCACCAGATTGTCGATCATGCATCCGGAACCGATGATGGTGTCCGGACCGGCGCCGCGGTCGATGGTGGTATTGGCGCCGACTTCCACATCGTCACCGATCACCACGCGGCCCAGTTGCGGCACCTTGAGATGGCCCTGCGGCCCCATGGCAAAGCCGAAACCGTCCTGGCCGATGCGAACCCCCGGATAGAGGTTGACCCGGCTGCCGATGATGGCGTGCGAAACCGTGACATTGGCCCCGACGATGCAATCGTCGCCCAGCACGACGCCGGCACCGATCACCGCGTTGGGCCCGATCAGGCAACGGTGCCCGATCTCGGCCCCTGCCCCCACCACGGCATGGTGCTCGACCCGACAATCCGCCGCCAGCTTGGCCGAGGGATCGACGGTGGCCGACGGCGCCACGCCCGGCTCGGGCGGCAGCGACGGATAGAACGCCTGGGCGACACGCGCATAGGCACGATAGGGATCACGCGACACCAGCAGGGCCATGCCGGCGGGGGCCCGCTCGGCCAGTTCCGGCGATACGATGCAGGCACCGGCCTTGCTGGTGCTGAAGACATCGGTGTATTTGCGGTTATCGAGGAAGCTGACGTCCCGTGCGCCGGCCCTATCCAACGGCGCCACGTCGAAGAATTCGGTCGCCGGATCGGTGCCGGGCGCCAGCTCGGCCCCCGACACTTCCGCCAGCCGCGCCAGGGTGAACGGCCCGGCGACGGAAAAGAACCGCGGATCGGCCATGCGCCTACTTCTTGCCCGGCTTGGCACCGGACTTGGCGGCCGGCGCCGCCGCATCCTCGACCTTGGGGGTCGGGAACGTCACGGTGGACTTGCGCTTGTTGAGCCGCTCCAGCACCACCGGCGTCACGTCCATGCTGGGCGAATGCAGGAAGACCTGCTGCTTGTGCATGACCAGATTGGCGCCGATTTCGCTGGCGACCTCCTCGGTGACCTGGATCAGCGTCGCCATCACCTCGTTCATGGCGGCGGCGTAGGACTTCTCCACCGCCTGCAACACCCCCTGATAGCGGCGGTTGTAGTCGGCGACGCGCTGCTCGAACTCGCGCGCCTTCTGTGCCCAAGCCTCCGGCGACAGAGTCGCCTTCTGCCGCATCAGATCATTTTCCGAGTCCTTGAGGGCCTTGCGGCCGCCCTCGAATTCCGACTGGTAGCGCTGCATGAACTGCTCGCGCTGGCTGCGGGCGGACTGAGCCGCCGCGGCATCGCGCTGGGCGATCTGAATATCGATGATGACCACCACCGGCGCCGGCGGCTTGGGCGCGTCGGCCGCAGCCACACCCCCGGCTCCACCGAACAGAAACGCCACCGCCAGGACGGCCCGCGCCAAGCGGGCGCCCAACTGATGCAACATGCTAGAACCTCGTGCCGAAGTTGAACCGGAAGAATTCGGTCTTGTCGAACGATTCCTTGGCCAGCGGGATGGCGATATCGGCGGTGACCGGCCCCATGGGCGACTTCCAGGCGACGCCGGTGCCGATGGACACGCGCACCATCTGCGACTGGTTGATTGCGCTGCTGCCTTCGGTGGTCTCCGTCGGACCGACGGTGCCGAAGTCGGTGAAGACCTGACCGGCCAGTCCGAATTCCTCCGGCAGGCCCAGCGGGAAGCGCAGCTGCAAGGTGCCCAAGGCCTGCCAGGTGCCGCCGAGGGCGTCACCGGTACCGGCATCGCGCGGGCCGACGCCGGCCGTGGCAAAGCCGCGCAGCGACTCACCACCCATGAAGTAGCGCTCGGTGATGCGCACCTTCTGGTCGATACCGGCGATGATGCCGGCGCTACCGGTGGCACTCAGCACGGTCTTCTCGGCCACCGTCCAGAACTGGCCGGCACCGATGTTGTTGCGGCTGAACTTTTCGGTGCCGCCGAAGCCGGCAAGTTCGTTGTTCATGCGCAGATAGTAGCCCTCGGTGGGTTCGAGGCGGCTGTCGCGGCGATCGTACAAAGCGCCATGGATGACCGAAGACGTCACCGAGGTGCCTTCCTGATCGCGGATATAGCGCGAGGCATTGGTGGAGATGTTCTCCACCTGATCCTGCTTCAACTGATATTTCCAGTCCTGGCGCAGCTGTTCACTGATGGCATAGCCGGTGCGCAGGGCGGCGCCCATGGTATTGGAGTCGTACGAGCTCTCACGCTGCAGCTTGCGCTGGATGGCGAACAGGTCGAAGCCGGCCGACATGGGGCGATCAAGGAAATAGGGCTCGGTAAAGGCCAGATCCGCGGTGGTCCGCTTGGAGCCCAGCGAGCTGCGGATCAACAGATCCTGGCCACGGCCGAGCAGATTGCGCTCTCGCATGGACACTTCGGCCAGGGGACCGGCAATGGTCGACCAACCGACGCCGAAGCTGAGTTCGCCGGTAGACTTTTCCTGGACGTCGACCTTGACGATGGTGCGGTCGGGAGCGGTCTCGGACGGAACGTTGTTGACCTCGACCTTCTCGAAGAAGGCAAGGTCGCGAATGCGCTGGCGCGAGCGGCGCAGCTTGGCGGTGTTGAAGGCATCGCCCTCCACCAGACGGAACTCGCGGCGGATCACCTTGTCGAGGGTACGGACATTGCCGCCGATGTCGATGCGCTCGACGAAGACCCGCGGCCCTTCCTGAATGTCGTAGGCGATATCGATGGTCTTGGCTTCGCGGTTGCGCGTCACCTGCGGGCGCACATCGACGAAGGCATAACCCTTGGAGCCAACCGCATCGGTCAACTTCTGAACGATATCCTCGACCTGATCGGCGTTGTACCATTCGCCGGTCTCGGAGATCAGCAGCGGCTGCAACTCGCCGGGTTCGAGGTCGCGCATCTTGACGCTCACGGTCGAGGCGCCGAACTGATAGCGGTCACCCTCGTCGACGGTGAAGGTGATGAAGAATCCCTCGCGGTCGGGGGTCAACTCGGCGATGGCCGAAGTGACGCGGAAATCGGCGAAGCCGCGCTTCAGGTAGAAGCGGCGCAGCAGTTCGCGATCATAGGTGACACGGTCCGGATCATAATTATCGTCGGTGGACAGCCAGCGATACCAGCGCTCTTCCTTGGTCTGCAGAATCTCGCGCAGCTTGCCGTCATCGTATTTGCGGTTGCCGACGAAATTAATGCGCTTGACCAGGGTGGGCGGTCCCTCGGCGATCTCGAACACCAGGTCGACGCGGTTCTGTTCCAGCTGGATGATCTTGGGCTCGACGGACGCGGCGAAGCGCCCGCTGCGGCGGTAGAGTTCGAGGATGCGCTTGACGTCGCTCTGCACCTTGGTGCGGGTGTAGACGACGCGCGGCCGGAGCTGGGTCTCGGCCTGCAGCTCCTCGTCCTTGAGACGCTTGTTACCCTCGAAGGCGATGCGGTTGATGATGGGATTCTCGACGATCCGGACCACCAGGGTATCGCGCTCGCGGCGGATGGAGACGTCGGCGAACAGGCCGGTGTTGAACAACGCCTTCAGCGACCGGTCGACGCGCTCGGCATCGTAGAGGTCGCCTTCGGTGATGGTCATGTAGGACTTGACGGTCTCGACCTCGATACGCTGCGTCCCCTGGACGACGATCTGGCGGACGCGCCCAGCCTCCTGGGCAGTGGCCGGCATCATGGCGACCACCAGAAGGCAGACCACCAGCGCGGTCCAGCGAACCAAACCCATAAAGGCCCCCCTTCGAGTTCCGTCGATCCAGGTATGACGGTCTTCAGGCCCCCGAAAACAGGCGCTTCACCATATCCCAAACCGGCAAGGATACGATATCGTTCCGAGTAGCGAAGACCATTAAGGCCAATACCAGAAATAGCCCGACTCGGAAACCATATTCTTGTGCCTTCTCTCCTAATGGCCTACCAAGGATGGCCTCGATGGCATAAAAGAACAGGTGGCCACCGTCCAGTACCGGGATCGGGAACAGATTGATCAGCCCAAGGTTGAGCGACAACAGGATCGTATAAAAGACTACGCTGGCGATCCCCACCTGCGCCGCTTCGCCGGCCCCCTTGGCGATACGGATCGGCCCCCCAAGTTCGTCCGAATCCCGCGTGCCGTTGATCATCTGGCCGATGCCGACGAAGGTGGACACCACCATGCTTTCGGTCTCGCGCACCGATTCCATCAGCGCCGAGACCGGGCCGTGACTGACGACGACGGTCTTGGACGAGTCGGCGCTGATGCCGAGCACCGGCACCTTCTCCAGATCGCCGAAAATGCCCTTGCGCTGGATGACGCGCGGGCGGGCCTCCATCTCCAGGCTGCGGCCGGCGCGGTCGACCACCAGCTTCAGCGGCCGCTCGATCTCGATGCGCACGATGCGCTGGATGTCCTGGAAGCGGGTAATGGTGGTGCCGTTGATGGCGGTGACGCGGTCGCCGGCCTGGAGTCCAGCCTCGGCAGCGGCGGTGTCGGGCAGAACCTGGCCGATGACCGGCTCGGTAATGGGCTGCCCCAGCACCATGAACATGCCCGCCAGCCCCAGGATGGCGAAAATGAAGTTGGCGGCCGGCCCGGCAAAGACAATGGCGGCGCGCTGACCGACCCGCTTGTGCTTGAATGCCCCCGCCTTCTCGGCCTCGGTCATGGGGGTGTCGGTGGCGGTGGCCGATGTCTCGTCGGCGTCACCGAACATCTTCACATAGCCGCCGAGCGGCAGCAGGCTGATGCGCCAACGAGTGCCCGACTTGGCGTTGAAGCCCCACACCTCGGGGCCGAAGCCGATGGAGAAGACGTCCACCCGCACGCCGTTCCAGCGCGCCACCAGGTAATGGCCGAGTTCGTGGACGAACACCACCACGGTCAGGATGAGCAGAAAAACGACGACGTAGTTCCAAATGCCTGCAAGAAAATCCATGGCCGTCCCGGTCAGGAGTTGCTGGTGCGTTCGATCAGGTCCCGGGCGCGGGCACGGGCCCTTTGGTCCTCGGCCAGTACGTCTTCGATACTGTCCAGCGCCACCGGTGGCAGCGCCTCCAGCGTCCGTTCGACGGTGGCGGCGATGTCGAGAAAGCCGATGCGCCCCGCCAGAAACGCCGCTACCGCGACTTCGTTGGCGGCGTTCAAGACTGTAGGTGCCGACTTGCCGGTTTGCAAGGCCAGCCGGGCCAGTCTCAGCGCCGGAAAGCGCTCGGGATCGGGCGCTTCGAAGGTCAGATTGGCCACAGCGGCAAGGTCGAGGCGCGGCGACGGTGCCGGGATGCGGCGGGGCCAGCCCAGTGCATAGGCGATGGGGGTGCGCATGTCGGGGCTGCCCAACTGCGCCAGCACCGAGCCATCCACATAGGCGACCAGACTGTGGATCACCGACTGCGGGTGCACCACGATATCGATGCGGTCCTCGGGAATGGCAAACAGATGGTGTGCCTCGATCAGTTCGAGGCCCTTGTTCATCATGGTGGCCGAATCCACCGAGATCTTGGCGCCCATGGACCAGTTGGGATGCGCCACCGCCTGTTGCGGCGTCATGGCCGCCATGGCCTCGCGGCTGACGGAACGGAACGGCCCGCCCGATGCGGTGAGCACGATCTTCTCGACCGTGTCGACCTGGGAGAAGTCGAATACCTGGAAGATGGCCGAGTGCTCGGAATCCACCGGCAGCAGGGTGGCGCCGGCGCGGGCGACCTCGGCGATCATCAGACTGCCGGCGCAGACCAGGCATTCCTTGTTGGCCAGCGCCACCACCGCGCCCCGGCGCACCGCCGCCAGGGTGGGAGCCAGCCCGGCGGCGCCGACGATGGCCGCCATGACCCATTCGGCCGGACGCTCGGCGGCAGCCACCACCGCCTCGGGGCCGGCTGCGGTCGCGATGCCGCTGCCGTCGAGGGCCTGGCGCAACGCCGGCCCGGCGGCCGGGTCGGCCACCACCGCCATCTTGGGCTTGAGGCGGCGAGCCTGGGCGGCCAACAGCTCGACCGAGGAATTGGCCACCAGGGCCTCGACACAATAGAGGTCGGGGCGGGCCTCGATCAGCTCGACGGTATTCTTGCCGATGGACCCGGTGCTGCCCAGAATGGTGACGGAGCGGCGGGTCATGTCGCTATCGCCATCCGAGTGCGCCTTCGCCGCCCAGCAGCAACACCAGCGCCACCGCCACCCCGGCTGCCAGCAGGCCGTCGACACGGTCGAGCACGCCGCCATGGCCAGGAATGATGTGGCTGGAGTCCTTGACGCCCCAGCGACGCTTCACCCAGGATTCGATGAGGTCGCCAACCTGCGCCACCACCGCCAGGGCGCCGCTCGACAGCGCCAGCGCCGCCGGGTGAGCGAGGCCGAGACTGGCGGCCATGCCCCAGCCGACCGCGGCCGAACAGGCCATGCCGCCCAGCAATCCGGCCCAGGTCTTTTTCGGGCTCACCGCCGGCAACAGCCGCGGCCCGCCGATCAGCCGGCCGAACGCGTAGGCGCCGATGTCGGTGGCCCACACCAGCAGCAACAGCCAGAACACCACGGTGCGGCCATGATCGGTGTCGTCGCGCAGCCAAACCAGCGCCACCGCCGGAATGCCGCCATAAACCGCTCCGGCCAGAGCCCAGGCGCGCGCGGTGCCGTCGGCGCGGGTCAGCACCGTCGAGGCCGCCGTGCCCGCCACCACGACGGCCAGGCCCAACAGCGGCCAGGCGACCGCCAGCAGGGCGGCGACGGCGCAGGCGACGGCGGCAATGCGTCCGGCAAGGGAAAAACTGCGGGTGGTCATGCCGTGCCATTCCCAGCACACCAGCGCACACCCCAGGGCGATGAGTGCGGCGAACCACAACCCGCCGAACCATGCCGCCGCCAGTGCCGGCGGGGCCAGCACCAGGGCCGACAGGGCGCGGGTCTTGAGCAAAGCCCGACCTCAGCCCGTGGCGCCGAAGCGGCGTTCGCGGCCCTGGAAATCGCGCACAGCGGCCTCCAGTTCGGGCTTGCCGAAATCCGGCCACAGGGTATCGATGAACACCAGTTCGGTATAGGCCGCCTGCCACAGCAGGAAATTGCTGATGCGCTGTTCGCCACTGGTCCGGATCATCAGATCGGGATCGGGCACGTCGGCGGTGAACAGCCGCGACGCCAGCGCAGCCTCGTCCACCTGCTCGGCCGCCAGGCGTCCCGCAGCCACGTCGACGGCCAGCCGCCGCGCCGCCTCGACGATCTCCTGACGGCCGCCATAGGACAGGGCAAGGGTCAAGGTCAGCGCCGTGTTGGCGGCGGTCTTGGCCTCGGACTCCGCGATCAGATTGACGATGTCGGGACCCAACCGGGTGCGGTCGCCGATGACCCGCAAACGGATGCCGTTCTTGTGCAGGGTGTTGACCTCGTTGCGCAGGTAGAGGCGCAGCAGGCCCATCAGGTCGGCCACCTCGCCCGCCGGCCGCTTCCAGTTCTCGGACGAGAAGCCATAGAGGGTCAGGTAGGAGATGCCCATCTCGCGGGCGCCTTCCACGGTGCGCCGCACTGCTTCGGCGCCACGCTTGTGACCGGCGGTGCGCGGCAGCCCACGCGCCTTGGCCCAGCGCCCGTTGCCATCCATGATGATGGCGACGTGCACCGGCGGCGACGGCTGGTCGGCGTGAGAGGGAACGGGTTCCATCGGGACCATCAGACCTGCATGATTTCCTTTTCCTTGTGATGAAGCGCCTCGTCGATCTTCTTGATCTCCTCGTCGGTCATCACCTGGATTTCTTTTTCGTGCTTCTTGATCTCGTCTTCCGAGATATGGCCGTCCTTTTCAAGCTTCTTCAGCCCGTCCATGCCGTCGCGCCGCACGTTGCGCACCGAGATGCGGGCCTGCTCGGAGTATTTGCCGGCGACCTTCTGCAGCTCCTTGCGGCGCTCCTCGTTGAGGGCGGGGATGGGCACGCGCACCAGCTGGCCGTCGGCCTGCGGATTGAGGCCGAGATTGGCATCGCGGATGGATTTCTCCACCGCCTTGACCAGCCCCTTGTCCCACACCTGCACGGTGAGCATGCGGGCCTCGGGCACGCCGATGGTGCCGCACTGGGTGATGGGCATGGTCTGGCCATAGGCCTCGACCACCACCGGCTCCAGCAGGCTGGCGGAGGCACGGCCCGTACGCAGGCCGGCGAATTCCTTCTTCAGCACGTCGACGGCGCTGTCCATCCGACGGCGCAGATCGGTCTTCAACTCGTTCCAAGACTTTGGAGCGGCCACGGGATCACCCCCCTTCGCAGATCATGGTGAAACGCCCTCGCCCGGATACCACCTCGGCGAAGGCTCTCTCGGTTTGCAGGTCAAAAACCAGAATGGGAACGCCATTCTCGCGGCACAGGGCGATGGCCGAAGCGTCCATGACGGCAAGATTCTTGGCCAGTACCTCGTTGAAGCTGAGGCGCTCGTAGCGGGTGGCCGTCTTGTCCTTCTTGGGGTCGGCGGTATAGACGCCGTCCACCTGGGTCGCCTTCAGCAAGGCATCGCAGCCCATCTCGACCGCCCGCAGGGCCGCAGCGGTGTCGGTGGTGAAGAACGGATTGCCGGTGCCGGCGGCGAAGATCACCACCCGGCCCTTTTCGAGGTGTCGGATGGCGCGGCGGCGGATGAAGGTCTCGCACACCGTCGGCATGGCGATGGCCGATTGGACGCGGGTCACCAGCCCCACCTTCTCCAGCGCATTCTGCATGGAGAGTGCGTTGATGACGGTGGCCAGCATGCCCATGCTGTCGGCCGCGGCCCGTTCCATGCCCCCGGCGGCGCCCGAGACGCCGCGGAAGATGTTGCCGCCGCCCACCACGACGGAGACCTCGACACCGAGGTCGTGCACCGACTTGATCTCGCCGGCAATGCGGTCGACGGTGGCGGGGTCGAGCCCGTACTCGCGGGAGCCCATCAGGCCCTCGCCGGAAATTTTCAGGAGAACGCGGCGGAACTTGGCGTCGCTGGCCATGGACTCCCTCGGTTTTTCTTGATTGGGCGGCCTCCGGAGGTGGCGATCATACACCATTCCGGCCGACTGTCGCCCCCCTTGTCAGGGGAATTGGGACCGCCCTTAAGGACGGTCCCACCCCGATTTCCCCGACCTTTATCCCCGACCTTTATCCCCGACCTTTATCAGCGTCCCAGCTGGGCGGCGACCTCGGCGGCGAAGTCCTTTTCTTCCTTCTCGACGCCCTCGCCCAGGGCGAAGCGAACGAAGCCGGTGAGCTTGACCGGAGCGCCGACGTCCTTGGCGGCGTTCTCGACCACCTTGGAGATCTTGCTCTCCTGATCGATGACGAAGATCTGCTCCAGCAGGCAGACTTCCTCGTAGTACTTGCGGATGCGGCCTTCGACCATCTTCTCGATGACGGCGGCGGGCTTGCCCGAGGCAGTGGCCTGCTCGGTCAGCACGGCGCGCTCCCGGTCGAGTGCCGAGCTATCCACCGAGCTGGTGTCGAGGAACAGCGGGTTGGCGGCGGCGACATGCATGGCCAGCTGCTTGCCCAACTCGTTGAGCTTGCCCTGGTCGCCGGTGGACTCGAGGGCCACCAGGCAGGCGATCTTGCCCAGGCCGGGCGCGATCGCGGAGTGCATGTAGGACGCGATGACACCCGCGGGCACTTCGAGAGCGGCGGCACGGCGCAGGTTCATGTTCTCGCCGATGGTGGAGATCAGCGCGGTAAGCTGCTCGGCCACGGTCTTGCCGGCGCCGGGATAGGCGGCAACCTTCAGCGCCTCGACGTCGGCGCCGGTGGACACGGCCACCTTGGCGACGTCGGCGACGAAAGCCTGGAACTTCTCGTTGCGGGCGACGAAGTCGGTCTCGGCGTTGACCTCGACGGCGACACCCTTGGTCCCGGCGACGGCGATGCCGACCAGACCCTCGGCGGCGACGCGGCCGGCCTTCTTGGCGGCGGCGGCGAGGCCCTTGGTGCGCAGCCAGTCGACGGCGGCTTCAAGATCGCCGGCGGTCTCGCCCAGCGCCTTCTTGCAGTCCATCATGCCGGCGCCGGTCTTTTCGCGCAGTTCCTTGACCAGCGAAGCGGTAATCTCGGCCATGGTGATCCTCTCGTGCGATAGCTTCTTGGATAGCGAAATGGCGGCGACTTGAACCGCCGCCGCCATTGTTTGACTAAGTTCCGGCTTACTCCGGCTGGGCGGGAGCCTCGACGGCGGCCTCAACTTCAGCGGCCGCCACGGGGATCACTTCGACCGGAGCGACGGCGGCAGCGCCGATGTCACCGCCCGAGCGGGTGATCTCGGCCGAGATGCCATCGAGCACCGCGCCGCCGATCAGGTCGCAATAGGTCTGGATGGCGCGGATGGCGTCGTCGTTACCCGGGATCGGATAGCTGATGCCGGCCGGATCGCAGTTGGAGTCGATGATCGCCACCACCGGGATGCCCAGCTTGTTGGCTTCCTGAACCGCCAGCGACTCCTTGTTGGTGTCGATGATGAACAGGATGTCGGGCAGGCCGCCCATTTCCTTGATGCCGCCCAGGGCGCGCTCAAGCTTGTCGCGCTCACGGGTGAGGACGAGCTGCTCCTTCTTGGTCAGCGCCGACAGGGCGCCGGAGTTCAGCTGCTCATCCAGCTCGCGCAGGCGCTTGATGGACTGCGAGATGGTCTTCCAGTTGGTCAGCATGCCGCCGAGCCAGCGATGGTTGACGAAGTACTGGCCGCAGCGACGCGCCGACTCGGCGACGATGTCGGAGGCCTGGCGCTTGGTGCCGACGAACAGCACCCGGCCGCCGCCCGCCACCACGTCGCGCACCGCCTGCATGGAGCGGTGCAGCATGGGGACGCTCTGCTGCAGGTCGATGATGTGGATGCCGTTGCGGATGCCGAACAGATACGGCTGCATCTTCGGGTTCCAGCGGCGGGTGTTGTGACCGAAATGAACGCCGGCTTCCACGAGCTGGCGCATGGTGAACGAGGGCAGAGCCATGGAGATGTTCCTTTTCTTCTCCGGTTGAACCTCCGCGGGAGAAGCCAGGGTTACCCCCGGCACCGGAGCGACATTGAGACGGCAATGCGTCGCAAGCCGCGACCCCGCGTGCGGATTAATGTCGGGGTACATAAACCCTCGGCGGCGGTTTGGCAAGGAGGATGCGTTCGAAACGGTTCGCCTGGAGCGCGGGCGTCCCGCCCGCGCGCGCCTATTCCCCTTGCGCCTTGTAGGGCAGGAAAAACGAGAACACCGCGCCCTGGTCGGGTTCGCTTTCCACCCAGATGCGGCCGCCCAGGCGCTCGACGATATTGCGGCTGATGGTGAGGCCGAGCCCGGTTCCCTCCGGCTTGGCGGTCAGGGTGTCGCCCACCTGCTGGAACTTCTCGAAGATCTTCTGATGCGCCCAGTCCGGAATACCGGGACCGTTGTCGGCGACCTCGACCGTCACGCCCTTGTCATCGACGCTCAGTCCCAGTTCGACGCGGCCGATGCGGGGATCGCAGAACTTGACCGCGTTGGACAGCAGATTGATCACCACCTGGGAGAAGCGGTCACGATCGGTAGTCAGGGCGATCGGGCTGGCCGGCACGCCCAGCACCAGCGCGATGCCCTTGTCCTTGAACAGCTGCCCCATGGACTCGGCGGCTTCGCGCACCGCCTGGGCGACGTCGACCTCGCGGATGTCCCAGGCCACCGTGCCGGCCTCCAGCTTGGCCAGGTCGAGCACCTGGTTGATCAGGCGAGTCAGGCGCTCGCTTTCCTTGATGACGACGCCGAGGAACTCCTGGCGCTGGGCGACGTCGATATCGGGATTGTCGAACAGGATTTCCGAGAATGAGCGGATCGAGGTCAGCGGCGTGCGCAGCTCATGGGTGACGGTGGCGATGAACTCGTCCTTGAGGCGGTGAAGTTCGGTCAGCTTCTCGTAGGCGGCCCGCAGCTCGGCCGAGGCCGCCTCCAGCTCACGCGACTTGCCCTCCAGCTTGTGGCTGTAGGCGATCACCTGCGAATTCTCATCGAGAATATCCAGCACCTCGTTGAGGCTGACGATCTCGCCCTTGGCCACCGAGGCCACCGCCACCCGCGCCGTGGCGGTGCCGACCGCACCGGACAGCAACCGCTCGGTGAACCCCACCAGTTCGGGCGTGGCCTCGGCCGTCCCCGGCTTTATGCTGCGGGTGGCAGCGAAGCGCGAAAACGCCCGCTCCGCCCGCTCGATGCCGATAAAGCGCCCAGCCAGGTCCTGCAGATCGGACACCGTCGCGTTGCCGCGCCAGAACTGGGCCGCCCCGCCGGGAATGGCGCTGTAGGCGTCGACGAACAGCGAGGCCTGGATGCGTTCCATGGCGCCCTGGCGGGTGATCAGCGACACCAGCACATAGGTGCCGAAATTGGCCAGGATGCTCCACACCATGGCATGCGCCACCGGCGCCAGCCCGGACAACCCGAACAGCGCGTAGGGCTTGAGCAGGGTCAGGCCGAACGGTCCCGCCTCGACGAACGAGATCGGCAGCACGCCCGAGCGGGCCAGCGACGGCAGGAACAGGGTATAGAGCCACACCAGGAACCCCAGCCCGAGGCCGCTGAGGGCGCCCGCCTTGTTGCCCGCCCGCCAGAACAGCCCGCCCAGCATGGCGGGGGCGAACTGCGCCACCGCCGCGAAGGACACCAGGCCGATGCCCATCAGGGTGAAGCCCTCGCCGATCAGCCGGGCATAGAGATAGCCGAGGAAGATGCAGCCGATGATGGCCAGCCGCCGCACCGCCAGGACGGCGCCGGCCAGGTTGGACTTGGCGTGATAGCCGGCCATCACCGTGCGCAACAGGATCGGCATGACGATGTAGTTGGAGAACATGGTGGCCAGCGCGATGGTCTCGACGATGACCATGCCGGTCGCCGCCGACAGACCGCCGAGGAAAGCCAGCAGCGCCAGCCCCTCCGAGCCGTGCACCAGCGGCAAGGCGAGCACGTAGATGTCGGGCACCACTCCGGTACCGGCGAATTCCATCCGCCCGGCCATGGCGATGGGCAGCACGAACAGGTTGATCAGGATCAGATAGAGCGGGAACAGCCACACCGCCTGGCGCACATGGCGCTCGTCGACGTTCTCCACCACCGCCACCTGGAACTGGCGCGGCAGGCAGATGATCGCCAGCATGGACAGCACCGTCAGGGTGACCCAGTCGCCGTATTCCGACGCATCGTTGATGGTGAACAGCCGCACCAGCTCGGGATTGGCCGCCGCCCGACCGAACAGGTCGCCAAGCCCGCCGTAATAGCCGAACACCACCGCCCCCCCCACCGCCAGGAAGGCGGCCAGCTTGAAGATGGATTCGAAGGCGATGGCCGAGACCATGCCCTCGTGGTGCTCGCTGGCGTCGATGTGGCGGGCGCCGAACAGGATGGAGAACACCGCCAGGATGGCTGAAACGTACATGCCGGTGTCAAGCAGGATCGGCACCGCGCCCATGGCCGGATGCGGGTCGGGAAAGCCGACCAGGGTCTCGAAGGTATCCGACACCGCCTTGAGCTGCAGCGCGATGTAGGGCGTGCCGCCCACCACCGCGATGCAGGTGACCAGGGCGCCCACCATATGGCTCTTGCCGTAGCGCGCCGAAATGAAGTCGGCGATGGAGGTGATGCGCTGCGACCGGCCGATGCGCACCACCTTGGCCAGCACGATGGGCCACAGCGCCAGCATCAGGGTGGGGCCGAGATAGGTCGGCAGAAAATGGACCCCCCTCTGCGACGCCTGGCCGACGCTGCCGAAGAACGTCCACGAGGTGCAGTAGACCGCCAGCGACAGGGCGTACATCACCGGGCTGGACAGCGGGCTGCGCCCTTCCCTCGCCCGCTTGTCGCCGTGATAGGCGATGGCGAACAGCAGCAGCAGATAAGCAAGCGACACCGAGCCGGCGAGCCAGTGCGACATCTCCGTCAGCCCTTGCCGGATGCGCTCGGCCCGCGATCCCAGCGGGCGGAAACGACGGCAAGAATGAGGATCAGCCCCCCCCAGGCGCCGAACAGGTAGAGGTACAGCAGGGGAACCCCGGCGACGAGGGCACTGCTATCGAACAACGGAATGATGGGCGGCATGAACAGCGCCACCCCGAGCAGAAAGGCGGCCACCAAACGATCGCGATTGGTCTGCCAGCGTCCAAGATTAAGTGTGCGACGCGGAGTGGCCATGCAATTTACCTCCAGCGAGCCCCCCCTTGAGACGGCCCGGTGGGCACGTCTCGAAGGGAGGCTCCCGCCAGGGCGTCCATCAACTGCTCGAAGCGCTCGATGCCCATGCCGCCCAGCCGTTCGAGCTGCCGCGACAGCAACTCGGCGGTCACCAGGGCCCGGCCCACCTCGGTGCGCCGGTCGGCCAGCACGATGTGCAGCCGGGCCGCCGCCGCCTCCAGCGAATGGTCATCCTCGTCGGGATCGAGCAGGCGCGAGATCGTCATCGTGTCGACTACAGGTACGGAACCGCCGCCCAGCGCCGACAGGCAGGCGGCGGCATCATGCACCGCCACCGCCGCATTGCCGGCGAACGACGCCAACGCCTCTGGCCGGCACTCGATGGTGCCGGCGGTGGTGGTGCGGCCGCCGTCCATCAGCACCGCCCCCAGCACCGCCATCTCGCCGCCCTGCGACAGCCCGGGATGGATCACCACATAGGGCACCCGCCGAAGCGGCTTGCCGCGAAAATCGCCGGCAGTGAGCTGACTCACATCAAGCCTCGGCGCCGAATGCTCCGGGGGAAGAATGTCCTCCTCCCTGAACTGCGGCCGGCGCGGCAGTGGCAACGGCACCCGCAACGCGGCAAAGCCGCCCCGCTTGGCCAGGCTCCACGGTTCGCTGCCGTGACGTTCGAGGACATCTCGCGCCCGCTGCGGCCCCAGCGCGGTGTTGACGTCGGCGTCGAGCCATCCCGCCAGCCGCGCGTCGGCCACCGGCGTGCCCAGCCAGTTGATGTCCACATAGACCATACGATCGCCCAACATGCATTCCAGGTCGAATTCGCGACAGCCAGTGTGGATGTGCAGCGAGGCGAACAGCGCCAGAAAGGCTTCCATCAGGCTCTGGCTGTCGCCGCGCAGCCACAGCGGGATGCCGACCATGGTCAGCTTGAGATCGAGGCGGCTTTCCAGGGTGCCGGCGATGCAGGCGAACAATTCGGCGAAGTGGATGTCAGCCACCGGCCACGCCGCCTGCGCGGTGTCGGCGGACCCCGCCGCCAGGGATTCGATGCGGCGGCTGAGCTGAAGGCTCTCATGGGTGATGGCCGCGACGAAGCGGCCACGGTCCGCGGCCGCCATCTCGGGGAAGTCGGCCAGCGTCTCGGCGGCGGCACGCAGGGCGCCCAACGGCCCGCGCAGGTCGCGAGTCAACGTGTTGCGCAGCACCTCGCGGGGCTCCAGCGCCGCCCATTCCTCGGCGAGATCGCGCAGCGCCACCACATAGCCGCCGGGGCCGCGTTTGCCGCCGCGCACCAGCGACATGCGGCCCTGCAAGGTGCGGCCGTCACGGGTGCGGCAGACGAACGAGGCCGCCCCGACATCGTCCTTGCGCAGGTGGCGCAGCGCCTCCCACCGGGCGCGCAGGCAGGTCAGGCCGTGGTCGAGGGCGCCGCCGGGGATGCGGGTGTCCAGCACCTGGCCTTCCGCAAGGCCCTTGCCGCAGCCGATGACGCGTTCCGCCGCGGCATTGCGGAACAGAATGCGGTGCTGCAGGTCGCAGACCAACACCGCCTCGGACAGATCGCGCAACGCCACCGCCAACCAGTCGCGGCGCTCCTCGACGCGGCTTTCGGCCCGGCTCAGTTCCCGCCGATAGTCGAGCACGTGGGTCCGCAGCGCCTCGGCCAGGGAATAAACCGCGTCGGGCAGGCGGCCCAGGGAATGCTGCTCGGTGTAGGGGAACGGCTCGGCGCGGCCGGGGTTGCGCAGCAGGGTCTCCACCGCCTCAGCCAGGGTGGAGGCCGGCAGCCGCATGGCGCGGTCGACGAAATACCACAGGGCGGCCAGGGCCAGGAACGCCGCGGCGGCGGTGGCGAGGTGAGGCAGGACGCCTCCGTCGCCCCACAGCCCCACCAGGGCCGCGACCATTGCCACCACGGTTACCCATCCGGCGAAGACAAGGGCGATGCGATGGCGGTCGTCCACGAGCCCCTCCCCGCCTATCCGACCGGTCCCAGCATCCGCTTCACCAAATCGACCACCTCGCGGGTGGAAAACGGTTTGGTGATGTAATCATCGGCCCCCAGCGCCAGCCCCTTCTCGCGGTCGATGTCCCGCCCCCGCGCCGTCAGCATGATGATGCGGGTAGACTTCCACCCGGGATTGGCTCGGATGGTCTGGCAGACGTCGAAGCCGTCGCGCTTGGGCATCATGACGTCGAGCAGGACGAGATCGGGAGCCCGCTCCGCCATGGCCTGCAACGCGGCTTCCCCGTCGGCGACCGAACGGACCTCGTACCCGGCCTGCCTGACCAGGAATTCAAGCGCCATGATGATATTCGGCTCGTCGTCAACGATCAGTACGGACTGCGCCATCGGTGTCCCCGCACAATTCCACGGCTCCTGATTGACGATCCGCCACGCCACGCCGAGTGTCAAGCCCACCGGGCGCCTCACCGCGTGACGATGGGACATTTCCAGACCTGGACGAACGGCCGAGGAGTCCCAACCTAAAGTCTGGTATACTTAAGGAGGACATCATGCCGAGTTGGGACCACGAAGACTGCGACCCCGCCATTGATTTCGAGCACACCCGGCTCTATCGCATGATGGACCGCCTTGAGCCGATCATCCTTGAAGGCCAACAGGATACCGCCGTCAGGCGCGCCATCGACATCCTCAGCCGACGCATGACCGAGCATTTCCGCATCGAGGAGGAACTGTTCACCACCGCCGACTGGGACTCGCGGACGGTGATGAAGGACGATCACCGCCGGCTGCTGACCATGCTGAAGGCTTTGTCGGACATCCCGCCGGCCGACGCCGACGCACGCCGAAGCCTGTTCACCTCGTTCCTTGAGGCCTTGCAGCGTCACGACAGCGACGTCGACGCACCGCTGTTCCGCATGCACCATTGAAACGCTGAACGGGAAAGTTTCCGCCCTCAGCGCGCGCGGCAGTCCTCGATGAAAAAGGCTACCGCCTGCGCCCGGTTCTGCACGTCGATCTTCTCGTACAGGTTCCTCAGATGGAACTTGACCGTGTTGACCGAAATCGCGAACTGGCTGGCGATCTGCTGGTTGGTGAGGCCATCGCTCAGCGTCGCCAGCAGTTCATGCTCGCGCGAGGTCAGGTCGGCCATGGGATTGGGGAACGACTTGGTCACGTCCATGTGGGGAAAGGCCATCCGCCCGGCGGCGACGACACGGACGGTATACAGCAGCTGGTTCGGCCAGTCCCGCTTGGAGCAGAACGCGGCGGCACCCAGGATCATGGCCTGGTGCGGCAGATCGGGCGCCGAGCTTCCGGTATAGATGATGATGCGCGGAACCTCGGTGCGCCCGGCCAGCGCCCGCAGCACACCAGCCCCGTCGACGCCCGGCAATTGCCAGCCGATCAATCCGACATCGAAGATCCGCTGGTCGACGGCGTCAAGGAAGGCCTGACCGTTGGATGTCGCTTCCGCTTGAGCGAAACGCTCGTCGCCGGCGAACAGACCGACCAGGCTCATCCGGAGCAACGGATTCTTTTCCGCAATCAGAACCCTGATCTTGCCGGGCGCCGGCGCGCTCATCTCACGATCAAGCGTGGCTGGCCGTGCCGTGCTCGGACAGCGAGCCGATCTCCCAGTGATCTTCCGCCAGATGCGGCGTCTGGACGAATGCTTCGGAATACAGGCGCACGCCGGGCAGTTCCTGGACGAACAACCAGACGGTGGCGCCATCATCGACGGAATGGGCGACCGTGTAGATGGCATTATGGACGATGCGCGTCGACTTCATGTAGTGCTGCGCCTCGGCCGAAAGATGACGGCCCGTATAGCGCACGAGATTTCCATTATGGAGTTTTTCGTGCCGCCGCTTGGCACCGACGGTAATGCCCAACGCTGCCTTGATCCGCTTTTTCATGGTCCGCGTCCCTCCCAAGATGGCCGATCAACCGGTTACTTACGACGGTCTCCGATTGACTTGCACAGGGTGCCATTGGACATCCGTCCGTGAGAACACCCGGTCGGGGGAACCAAAAATTATCTTAAGGGCGGGCCATTCCACCCCCCAAAGGGTGGCACGCAACGCCAGGCTGATCGCATCCGATCAGCGAGGCGTGGCATCGGTGCCACCAGCCTCGGCGGCACGCAACGCCGGGTCGTCGCATCGCCGAAAGCAATTGACGCAGGACGACGACCACCGCGCGTTGTATTCGTAGGTCAGTATACCTTCAAGACCTTCGACCGGCCGACACCCGATGAAGTTGCAGGGTTTGATGAATACATTGGAATTTCCGTTATATACCGTCCAAACCCCACCAACATCGTATCTGACGATGCCCCGTCCGACGATGTGCATTGACGCACCTCATGTGTCGACTTACCAGTAGTATTATACCATATGGCTAGGCCCATATTAGCCCTCATGGGGATGGATACTCCTTTTTGTGTGGCAGCCCTTCGCCCACAGGCACTCCCTCACCGGCCCGTCAGGGCTTTGGCGGTCTTGACCAGGGCGGCGCAAGGCAGCCCCCGGTGGATGAACAGGTCCCGCAGGACCTGTTCATCACCATAACCCGGTGTTCAAAGCAAACCGACCAAGGCCTCCGTCTGCTGCGGAGTAAGCGGCAGGGGCGGAATTCCGAGCGCGGTACGCTCGGCGACCTGGGTACGGCAAACTGCGAGCATGGTTGACTTTTTCGCTGTTTACGCGATGGCGGCCAGAGCGGCAGTCAAGGTCGCGCTCGGCTGCATCGCCTTGGAGGTCTTGTCGAAATTGGGAAGATAGTAGCCCCCCATATCCACCGGCTTGCCCTGGGCGGCGACCAACTCGGCGTTGATCTTGGCCTCGTTGTCGGCGAGGGCCTTGGCCAGCGGGGTGAAACGGGCCTGCAGATCCGTGTCCTTGGTCTGCGCCGCCAACGCCTGTGCCCAGTACAGGGCCAGGTAGAAGTGGCTGCCCCGGTTGTCCAGTTCGCCGACCTTGCGGGCGGGCGAGCGGTTGTTGTCGAGAATCTTGCCGTTGGCCTGATCGAGGGTATCGGCCAGCACCTGCGCCTTGGGGTTCTTGAAGGTGGCGGCGAGGTGCTCCAGCGACACCGCCAGGGCGAGGAACTCACCCAGCGAGTCCCAGCGCAGGTAGCCTTCCTCCTGGAACTGCTGCACATGCTTGGGCGCCGAACCGCCGGCCCCGGTCTCGAACAGACCACCACCGGCCATCAGGGGAACGATGGACAGCATCTTGGCGCTGGTGCCCAGTTCAAGGATGGGGAACAGGTCGGTGAGGTAGTCGCGCAGCACGTTGCCGGTGACCGAGATGGTGTCCTTGCCCTCGCGGATGCGGGCCATCGAAAACTGCGTCGCCTCGACCGGCGACATGATGCGGATGTCGAGGCCGCTGGTGTCGTGGTCTTTGAGGTAGCGCTCGACCTTGGCGATGATCTGGCGATCATGGGCGCGGCCGCTGTCGAGCCAGAACACCGCCGGAGTTCCGGTGGCGCGGGCGCGGCTGACGGCCAGCTTGACCCAATCCTGGATCGGCGCGTCCTTGACCTGGCACATGCGGAAGACGTCGCCGGCTTCCACCGACTGCTCCAGCAAGGTGGCCCCCGCGGCGTCGACGACGCGGACGGTGCCGTCCGCCTGCATCTCGAAGGTCTTGTCGTGCGAGCCGTATTCCTCGGCCTTCTGCGCCATCAGGCCGACATTGGGAACGCTGCCCATGGTGCGCGGATCGACGGCGCCGTTCTTGCGGCAATCGTCGATCACCACCTGATAGACCCCGGCATAGCAGCGGTCGGGGATCAGCGCCTTGCTGTCGTGCAGCTTGCCGTCGGTACCCCACATCCTGCCCGAGTCGCGGATCATCGCCGGCATGGAGGCATCGACGATGACGTCGCTGGGGACGTGCAGGTTGGTGATGCCCTTGTCGGAATTGACCATGGCCAGCTCGGGACGCGCCTTGTAGGCGGCCTGGAGGTCGGCCTCGATGGCGGCCCGCTGGGCCTCGGGCAGCTTCGGCAATTTGGCGTAGAGGTCGCCCAGGCCGTTGTTGAAGTTGACGCCGAGGTCGCGGATGGCGGCGGCGTGCTTCTCGATGACGTCCTTGAAGAAGACGGTGACGGCATGGCCGAACATGATGGGGTCGGAGACCTTCATCATGGTCGCCTTGAGGTGCAATGACAGCAGCACACCCTTCTTCTGGGCATCGGCAAACTGCTCCTCGTAGAAGGCACGCAGGGCACGGCGGCTCATCACCGCGGCATCGATGATCTCGCCCGCCTTCAACGCGGTCTTGGCCTTGAGCACGGTGGTGGCGCCATCGGCGGCGACGAACTCGATGCGGACGTCACCGGCGGCGGCGACGGTGACCGATGTCTCGCTGCCGTAGAAGTCGCCGGCGCTCATATGCGCCACATGCGTCTTGGAGTCGGGAGCCCAGGCGCCCATCTTGTGCGGGTTCTTGCGCGCGAACTGCTTCACCGAGGCGGCGGCGCGGCGATCGGAATTGCCCTCGCGCAGCACCGGGTTGACGGCGCTGCCCAGCACCTTGCCGTAACGGGCCTTGATGTCCTTCTCGGCGTCGGTCTTGGCGTCGTCGGGAAAATCGGGAATGTTGTAGCCGAGCGCCTGCAACTCCTTGATGGCCGCCTTCAGCTGCGGGTTCGAGGCGCTGACGTTGGGCAGCTTGATAATGTTGGCTTCCGGCTTGTTGGCCAGCTCGCCCAACTCGGTCAGCTCGTCACCGATGCGCTGTTCGGGGGTCAGGTTCTCGGGAAAATTGGCGATGATGCGACCGGCCAGCGAGATGTCGCGGGTTTCCACCGTCACGCCGGCGGCCTTGGTGAAGGCCTGCACGATGGGAAGCAGCGAGTAGGTCGCCAGCGCCGGAGCTTCGTCGACCTTGGTCCAAATGATCTTCGGTGTGCTCATTGTTACGCCTCGGATTGAATTTCGGTTGTTGCACTACGAAACGAACGAACAATGCGACGTCGGCGTCCGAGTGTCCATATTGCGGCCACGGTTCAGGTGATCGTCGATTTCGCCGGCACAGCCTACCATGCGTCCGTACAAGAACGCTGTGAAAGCGGCGGTCGCCAGCACCTGTCCGGAAAATTCGCCCGAGCGATAGCCCAGCCACTGCAATTTCAGCAGCAATGCCGCGCTGATCGGGTCGATGGTGAGGCAGAAGATGTCGGCAGTGACGCCGTTGTCGTAGACAGATAGACCTCACACCGGTCCTTGTTGACCAACTGGCCCTTGAACTCCGGATGATTGACACCGGGAATGGCGCGCTCCCCGAGAGTGCTGGACGCCACAGTGAATCACAACCGAGTCGACATCCTTCCGGACGGGCTTTTACGCCGCCTTGTCCGCAATAACATCCTACTCAAACGAGTAGTACAAAACACCACAACAACAGGTAGCCAAACCGGAGTTGGAAAACCCCACACTACACTAAAAATTTTCCCGCCTGTTCGGATAGGTTACTATTTGAATAGAACGATTATTACCTATTTATTGCATTGCAAAGCAAGAAAATGCTTTCTTTCCACGATAAAGTTTGCATTCATTATCCAAGCCAATCATTGAACCCTTGTTGCGGGGGACGCACATGACCGTCGAGAGCATTCTGAAGAGCAAAGGGCGCCGCGTTTACACCGTCCGGCCCAATCAGGCACTGATTGAAGCCCTCGACATGCTGGGCGAGCACCGCATCGGCGTGGTGCTGGTGATGGAAGGAAGCAATCTGATCGGCGTACTGTCCGAGCGCGATATCGTCGCCGGACTGCATCGCCATCGCACGGCGGCGCTGACGCAAACGGTCAAGATGTTCATGTCGAGCCCGGTGGTCACCTGCGGGCTGAAGGACAAGATCAAGGATCTGATCGAAGTGATGAGCACCCGCCGCATCCGCCACCTGCCCGTCGTCGAGGGCGATACGGTGATCGGCATGATCAGCGTCGGTGACCTGATCAAGCAGCGTATGTCGCAGAACCAGATGGAAATCGCCGTTCTTCGCGACTACGCCATCGCCATGCGCTGACCCGCCGCAAGCAGGCCAGCCGCCGTGGCGGTCAGAGGAGTACTCTTAGCCGCGGCGCTCGATCAGCGTGATGAGACGGTGGGTTTCGACGAAATCAGGCGCCGAGGTCATCCGGCGCCGCCCACCGAGTCGCGCCCAAAGGCCCTGCAACCAGGATAACGTAAACATTTCGTCCCCTCCCCATCGTCCCGGCGATATTTCTGCCCCGGTTCGGGCGGGCGATCAACGAACGAATTGTGTCAAGTGACCTTGTTGGCGTCGCCGCCATAGCGGCTGCTGCGATAGGCGTTGAGACTGCCTTCCACCTCGTCGTCGGCGATGCCCACGGCACGCATCACCAGGCCAGCCATCTGCAGGCTGGCCTCGACCGTCTCGGGAATGACGGCGGTGGCGCCGATCTGGTTCAGCAGATTCTCATGGATACGGTCCTTGGCGCGGGCGATCACCGCCACCCCGGGCGCGGCCTGGCGAATGCAGGCGATGGTCCGCTCGGTCAGGCGGGGAGCCCCAAGGGTGATAACCACCGCCCTTGCGCCGCCGATCCCCACTGCCCGCAGCACCCCGGCGTGGCTGGCATCACCGTAATAGACCGGCAGGCCGTCGCGGCGCGCCTTCATGACCTGCTCGGCGTCGAGGTCCAGCGCGATATAGGCAATACCGTGCCGCCCAAGCAGCCGCGCGATGGCGCGGCCCATGCGGCCATAGCCGGCGATGATCACGTGCCGGCTGAGATTCTCGAAGCCGCTGGGCACCAGGTCGTCGCCCTCGTGCCGCTGACTGCGGCAGGCCAGGCCGCGCCCCAGACCGTCCATGAGGGGGGTCAGCACCATGGACAGGGCGGTGACCGCCAGCAGGGTCTGGCCGGTGGCCGCATCCAGCAGGCGCAGGCCCATGGCGCGATCGAACACCACGAAGGCGAACTCGCCGGTCTGGGCCAGAAGGAAGCCGATCCGTACCCCCTGCGGCAGACCTATCCGCAGCATCAGGCACAGGCCGATGATCACCGCCACCTTGACCAGCAGAACCACGGCGGTCAGCCCAATCACCTCGGCGCCGCGGATGGCAACGAAGGGAAGATCGATGGACATGCCGACCGTCATGAAGAACAGCCCCAGCAGCAAGCCGCGAAACGGGCCGATATCCGCCTCGATCTGGTGCCGATAGGGGGAATCGGCCAGCAACAGGCCGGCCAGAAACGCCCCAAGCGCCATGGACATACCGGCTTCGGCGGTCAACCAGGCCACCGCCAGCACCAGCAGCAGAGTCGCGGCGGAGAACACTTCCGGGCTGCGGCTCGCGGCGATGAAGCCATAGGCCGGGCGCAGGATCAGGCGGCCCACGGCGAAAATCGCCAGAACGGCCACCGCTGCCCGCAGGCCGGCCAGCCCGAGAGCGGGCAGGATATCGTGAGTGTTTCCGGCCAGCAGCGGCAACAGCGTCAGGATCGGAATCACCGCGAGATCCTGGAAGATCAGCACCGCCACCGCGATGCGTCCATAATGGCTCACCGCCTCGTTGCGCTCCACCAGCAGGGCCAGCACCATGGCGGTCGAGGACAGCGCCAGAGTGGTTCCGACGATCATGGCGACGGTCGGTGCAACGCCGGCGGCGGTGCCCAGCCCAGCCAGAATGGCGGCGGTGACCACCACCTGGAGCATGCCCAGACCGAAGATATAGCGCCGCATGGTCCGCAGACGCGACAGCGGCAGCTCCAGGCCGATGGCGAACAGCAGGAACACCACGCCGAATTCGGCCAGCGGCCTGGCGGTCTCCACGTCAACCACCGGCCCCGGCGTATGGGGGCCAAGCATGACACCGGCGGTCAGATAGCCCAGAACCGAAGGAATGCCGAACCGCTGCAGCACCGGGACCAGCACCACGGCGGCCAGGAGCAGCACAAGAACATCGAACAGCAGGCCGGACTCGCTCACAGGCTAGCCCCCGGCTCCAGGCTGTTCCTGCCAGCGGCGGAGCGAAGAACATGGGAATTCGGCATGACGAACATCCTTGGCGACAGGGCCAGAGGAGTCTAGCCGGCGCCAGATTTTGCACAAGGCGTTCCATCGCGGTGGGAAGAATAACACAGGATCGGGGCCGAAAGCGGCGCCGCCGCTTCTCAAAAAGCATCGCTCGCACTAATATGCTTTAACAGGGTGCGGAAAAACTCAACTTTCCTTTCGTCATTCCCGCGAAGGCGGGAATCCATGCGTCCGGCAGCACAGCATATGGGGGCAAACGCCAGTCCTTGCCCCAACATGGACCCCCGCCTTCGCGGGGGTGACGAGAT
>CAJANL010000026.1 GCA_903941105.1 uncultured Rhodospirillaceae bacterium | reverse complement strand
TGCTCATCTGGCGCGGTCTCACAAGACTCCAGGACATAACCTTCGGCCTAACTATCGCATCTCACCCACGATGTGGGTAATTGGAAGGGCAAAACCCCGGGTGGTCAGGCTTGGCAGCGGGCGGCGACCAAGTCGGACAATCTCGGCACCGGGGTGGCGATGACGGCTCCGAGGCGCGCCCCCAGATAGTCCCAGAACGAGACGCCGAGCTTTCGGCAGGTCTTGCTGAGGCCGAGGAAGGTATCCCGGCAGTCCCGGCCGTCGTCACTATGGGTGGTGGCGCTGACTTTGCGGCGGGTGACCTGGCAGCGGATGTCGTTTTCCGAGCCGTTGGTGTGCAGCGGGATTTCCGGCCGGTCGAGGACACGCAGCAGTTCCGCCTTGTTGGCATGAAGGCGTGCCAGTAGGCGGTCGAGGGTGGCAAATCCGGTCTGGCGCTTGAAGATGCGGTCGAAGCGGGCTTTCATCTCGGCCTTGCGCTTTGGGTCCGGCGCGGCACGATAGGCCTTGAGGTCGGCGTAGAACCACCAGATCAGGGAGCGGAGCCTTTCCTTGGCCCTGCGGGCCGTCTCGGTGAAGGTGTCGAGCTTGTGAACCAGCCGCTCGGCATGGACCCAGCAGAGCGCATGCAGGCCGACATTGAACTGGCCGGCATCGTCGGAGAGGATGACGGTGTCGTGGAGGAAGCCGTGGGCGGCAACCGCCCCCCACAACGCGCCTTCGGTGGCGATCGTCACCGGGTCGGGATGGACCTTGAGGGCGGAAATCCCCAGCGCCTCCAGGTGGGCCGCCCACGCCGCAGCGTCGGCGAAATGCCGTGCCGGATGTGTTGCCAGCTTGGCGATGACGGGACCGGCGAGGCTGCGGCACCGCATATACGCAAAGGCCTGACGGTTGAGCGCATAATCGCCATGGCCGGCGCGCAGCAGCCCGAGGAAATTGGCCCGGCTCTTGGAAAATGTGGTGGCGAAGAAGGTGAAGGCGTCGTTGCCGATCTGGGTACAGATGCCGTTCTTGCCCTGATGGCGGGCGCCGGTATCGTCCACCGAAATCCAGGTGCCATGCGCCAGACCCGCCCGCAGCACGTCGCGGGCCTCGGCAACGAACATCTCGTTGGAGGCCGTCAGGATGCGCACCACCTGCCGCTTGGAGATGTCCACTCCCAGTCCCTGCAGCAACTCGACCAGGCGCGGCACCGTCGTCTGACCCTGGTGGTATTGGGCAAGAATGAAGCGCTTGAGCTCGGGACCGAAGTGATCGCTGATGCCGGCCGGCAGCGGCGCCAGCATCGTCACCCCATCCGGGGTCAGCCACCGCTCGCGGCGATAGCACAAAGTGCGCGCCTCGATTTTAAGGTCCTGGACCGTGAACGGCTCATAGCCCTTGAACTGCGAGCCGGGCGGGACGCCTTCGACCGCGATCCTTTGCTCCTCGACCAGGGCTGGCGGCCTTTTCGGCCCGCGCCGCCGCTTCTCGTCGCGCCGCGACCGCTTCTCCGTCGCCTTGTCCATGCCCGACGGCGTCGACGGCGGCTTGATGTCGGGCTTGCCCTTCAAGCCCTTCAGCCGCGCGATCTCCTCGCGCAAGGCCCCATTCTCCGACACCAGACGGGCATTCTCCTCCAGCAACCCCAGCGTCAGCGGCTTGAGCGCCAAGGGAAACAATACATCAATGTCGAAGGGCGGCTTGACCATAGCCGCAGCGAATCACGAACCGGGAGTCCGCGCAACCAATTGTGAGTCATGCGCCCCCGCCCGGGGTTTTGCCCCGGTTACGCCTGAACTTGCTAACTACCTCAGCCGCCCGCGGATTTCATCGATCAGGCCTTGCTGGGATTGCGGCAGGACGCCATCACGAGCCATCAGGCCGCGGACGATGGGGGCGCCCATGACCTCGGCCAGCGGCGGCTCGGCATTGCCGGTG
>CAJANL010000025.1 GCA_903941105.1 uncultured Rhodospirillaceae bacterium | reverse complement strand
TGCTGTCCGTCACGTAGGGCGGCGACCACGACCCCGCTCAGAGGATGGTGGCGGTCCACAATCAGGTCGTCCGTCAAATTCACCCCCATCCCTACGACAACTGCACGCCCTACAATGGGACTCATGCCGAACGATGGGCAAGCTCAAGTTGCGCCGCCACCACGACCGCCTTGGTTCGATTGCTGACGTTCAACGCCTTTAGGATGGCTGTCACATGGAGTTTGACCGTGCCTTCAGTGAGATTGAGGGCACGTGCGATTTCCTTATTCGACCTCCCCTGCCCAAGCAATTCCAACACTTCCCGCTGGCGCGGGGTGAGGAATGAGGTGCTTCCGATGGTCGGGCGGCTGTCGTCAGGCGTTCCATGTACCATCATGGCGGGGGGCAGGTACACGCCGCCAGCCATGATCAGACGGAGAGCCGAGAGCATGACACGGCTGGATGATGTCTTGGAAATGAATCCACATGCACCGAGGGCCATTGCTTGACGGACATGGCTTCGATCATCGCACGCCGAGAGGATGACGACGCGCGTGTTTCCTGGGAGCACCTGCTGGAGCCGTTCAAGTCCATGCTCCCACGTGCCGCCCGGCATAGTCAGATCGAGGAGAACGATGTCGATGTCCTGTTCGCGCTGGGCGACGACAATCGCTTCCTCAAAGTCCCCTGCCTCAACGATGGTGAGGGACACATCAAGCTGATTCAGAACGTGGTGCAACCCTTCACGGAAGAGTCGGTGATCGTCGGCGACCAGAACCTTCATGGCATCCTCCGTGTGATTGCGGCACCTGCGCGTCTGAGGAGGTTATGGCCCAAATGCATCAGCATGTCCTTATGCATTGCGCCTCACGGGGATGGTGGTCGGTGAGGGAATCCATTGCCGCATTCGTCACTCGGATTATGCCACGTAGCCGGACGATCACCCCACGATGCTCAAATCCATCTGCACTTCCCTCACCAGCACCTCGGGCGCCACCGAACCCGGCATTCAGCGCCCGCGACAGTTTGCTCGCGACAACTTAAGGGTGGTGATTGGGGGGGGGGCAGGCTGATCACCCGGTTCAGGGATCGTAGGTTCTGGGGCTCGGTCGAGACCTGCGCGCGCCCGGTAACGGTTGCCATCTTTAACTATCAGTCGGTAACGCGTTACCGAATGGCGCACGGCTACCACGGTCTTCCTCATCAAGCTCGATGCGAATGTGGTCGCACCCGAGAACTCATCCCTAATCCTCTGCCACCGTAGGCTCCGATGACGCCAGACAAGGTATCTGGCGGAGGCCGGTGCGAGCCGGCCCATCGCCCGTCGTCGGTCTTGTCGCGGTGCCATCGGTCGAATGCAGCCTGTCGTTCTTCGTGAGAAGCTCATTCATCCATGGGTATTGGAGCAATTCGACGGCGGCTTTCAAGCGGTCAATGGGACGATCCGTCCCGTAGCCGTCGCGGGTGTGCTTTCGCCGGGCGTGCGAACGCTCTAAGACCCGCCGTTCCTCGGACGACCAGCCGATGAGAGCGTCCAGCACCCCGTAATCCACGTGCGGTTCGAGACCGGCCTTGACGGTATGGCGGAACGAATGGAAATCCTTAATCGTGCCGGGACGTTCGGCAAACAGCCCCTTGGTCAAACGACCGAACCGCTTGCCGAATCCGTCGCCCCAGCCGTGAACGTTGTGGTGAAGATGCCCCCATATGCGGCCGTTTCTGTTCTCCCTGTTCAGGGCAACGAACTCCAGAAACCCTAAGGCGATGAGGCTGGAATGGAGGGGGACGATTCGCTTGGAGGCTTCGGTCTTGAGCCGCTGACCTTCATCATTCTCCCATATGTGCAGGCACCACACTCCTTCGTGGGGTGCCACGTCCTCCGGCCCAAGCTGGCACAGTTCTCCCCGTCGCGCGCCCGTGTGGCACGCCAACAAGGGAATCCAGTACATCTCTGCGGCATCGGGATCGGCGGTGAGCTTCCGCATGATGGTCGTCAGTTCGTCATCGGTGAACTGGACCCGTACCTTCTTTCGATCCCCTTTTGACCAAGAGGGCAAACTGGCGGACACGTCCACCTTCAGATACCACGCTTTGGTCAGATGGCCGAACAGCCTGCGGATGATCGTGCGGTGCTTGTTCTTCGAAGCAGCCGCGATGGTTTCACACTGGGCTTTTGCCGCCTTGCGAAGATGGTCATGGATATCGCCGGTATGCGGAAGATTTACCGGCAGCGTGTCAACGATCCCCGCCAGCCACGCCATGTCGGTTGGCGTGAACGTGTGCATGAGCCTGCCTTTATCAAACAGGCCGCAGAGCAAATCGAGGGTCGGGGCGTAGTTTAGTCGGGATTTCGGGCTAATCTCGTTCGTCCACCACTTCGTCGCTTTCAACAGCGCACATGCATCGTCCAGGGCTATCGCTCCCTCAGACCCAAGATTGTACTTGTCATCAGCATTGTAGGCCGGAGCCCCGAACTCATCCTCTTTGGGCATGGGATCGACGGGTGGGGCGACATAAGCCAGCCCCACATCCCGCATTTCGGTCTGCACGGCATATTCGTAAGCCTTGATCACCGCGTTGTGGAAGCGCCGCTGATCCACAGCGTTCATGGCAGGAGCGTGGTCTGCGACATAGACGGACGCGGCGGCGGGAGCGTGAATCAAGCCAACCTTGGCAAGTTCATCGGCGAGGTCCATGCCGCCAGGAGGGTCATAGTCATCGCTGTCGGAGTCGAACGGGTCACCCCATTGCTGAAGCCGATAAGCATCCACAGCATACCGAGCCAACGTCGTCAGGACGGCGGGCGACAGCGATGCTTCTCCCCGCAGTTCAGCACGCTTCCGCTCAAAGCCAACCTGACACTCGCCCTCATGAATCTTGTCGAGACGCGAGGCTTCACGACGATCCGATGTATTCAGGCTCCGCTGGATGTGCGACTTGCCGTAGCTCGCCGCGAGGTCAACCGGTATCCTGACCACGGACTGGTAGGTGCCGGCATCCGTTCGTTTGCGAAGGGTCATTTGGTGCGTCTGTTGTTCGGTCGTGTTGTTCGGTCGCTGCCGCCGAACATGGCGGAAACCCTACTATACAGGCGTTCAGCCACTTTAACCAACCTGAAATTGCGAATCCCCCTGGGGACGCCATTTCCGCTAAAGCGCTTGTCGGTTCCGAAGCACCGCCGCCCACTGGTGCTCGCAAGCGGGTGGATTTCTCACTCCCCATTGCCGCTCAGCTGGAATGCCGCCCAGAAAAACGGGTGGGGGAGGCGCGACTTGACGGCGATCTGCGCCTGCCGCAACGCCTCGCGCTTCGGCTGCTTGGCGAGGCCGGCATAGAAGCGGACCATCAGTTCCTTGGTGGCCTCGTCCTCGACACTCCACAGGCTCGACACGATGGTGCGGGCGCCGGCGAACAGGAAGCCGCGATTTAGGCCGACGACGTCGTCGCCGCTGCGGATGGCGCCCAGGCCGGTCTCGCAGGCGCTCAACGTCACCAGATCGGCATCCAGCGCCATGTCGTATATTTCCGACACCGTCAGCATGCCGTCGCGGCCGCCCTCGGGCGCCAGCATCAGGCCGGAGGCGAGCGGCGCGTCGGGGCGGAACAAGCCGTGCGAGGCGAAATGCAGGCGGTTGTGAGCGGCGGCCAGGCGCTTCACCGTGTCCTTGCCGGCCTGGCCGCGCACCAGCAGGGTCGATTTCGGCCACAGCTTGTGGATCGCTTCCGCCTCGATCTGGGCCTGGGGCAAGTCGTAGTCGGCCCGTCCCAGGTCGGGGTTGCCCACCAGCAGCAGGCGGTCGCTGCCGCGGGGGCGATCGTCGAGATAGGGCAGCACGCCGGCCGAGGGCAGGATGCGCAGCGACCGGCGCTCCACCACGAAGGACTTGCCGTCGTGCAGGGCGGCGAAGGGCAGGTAATGCAGCACGCCATGGGGCGCCACCACCATTCGCTCGCCCTTGACGTCGCCGTCGAGGGGGGCCAGGAGGCGCCGGTACAGGCGCTGCGCCAGCGGCAGCGGGTCGCCTTTGTCCGGCCGCTGCAGCAGGGCGCGGATCGCCTCGATATCGCCGGCCAGGCCGGTGCCGTCGAGACGGCGGGCGACGACGCTGTCACGGCTGACGACGAAGGCAACCAGAAACTCGTCGCCGCCGAAATAGTCCACCAGCGTCTCGCCGGCCGGCAGCCGGTCCTGGATGTCCCGGGCGGCGGGGGCGGTGGCGGTGACCAGCGCGGCGACCTCCGGCGCGGTGCGATGCAATTGGCCGGCCAAGTCGCCGAGGCGGGCCTGGCGGGTTCCCGGTAGCGCCGCCGGGTCGATGGCGGCGAGGCTCTGCTGGGCCTGGCGCACCTGCGCCACCAGGTCGATGACCGGCGCCGCCCGTGGCGACTGGCGCAGGTCCTTCGATCCCAGCATGTCCACCAGGGCACGCGCCTTGGCGCGCTCGGCATAGGAGAAGGCCTCGGCGGCGTCGCCGTGGGTGACCAGCGCCGCCACCAGCCGGCGGTACAGTCCCTCCTTGTCGCCGACGAAGCCGATGCGGCCAGCCTCGGCGCTGATGGTGGCGCGCTGGGCTTCGACCTGATCGACGGCGCGGCGCCAATAGCCGATGGCGGCGACGCGGTCGCCCTGGCGCTCGGCGACGCGGGCGCGGTCGTCCAGCAGCAGCCAGTAGAGGTCGGAATTCTGCTCGGTGGCGCTCTCCTGTAGCAGCGCGTCGATGGCGGTGCGAGCCTCGTCCCAGCGCTCGAGTTCGAGCAGGGCGCGGGAACGGATGAAGCGCTTGGGCAGTTCCCAGTAGGAGAAGACGCTGTCGCTTACCAGCCCGGCGGTCGCCACCACCGTCATCGCCTTGAGGAAGCCGGTCTCGCGGTCGTCGCGCTCCAGGGCGTCCAGTGCGCCCTGGTGGTCCCCCAGGGCCATGCGGGTGCGGGCCAGGCCGATATACTTGTCCGAGGCCATCAGGGTGTCGGGATAGCTGGTGTCCACCGCCGCCAGCTCGGTGGCGAAGTGCTCGGCGTCGGCGCGCCGCCCCAGCAGGGCGAAGGCCAGCGAGCGGACCGACAGGGCGTAGATCTTCATCTGCAGGTAGACGCCCTTGGGCTGGGTCAGCCGGTAGGCGATCTCGCTCTGCTCGACCGCCTTGGCGTAGTCGCCCAGCTCGATGGCCGCCTGGGCGCGCAGCAAGGACGGCGCGGCGGAAAAGTCGAACCAGTAGAGCTTGGTGTCGCCGGCGTCGATGCGGGCCTGCAGGCGATCGATGCAGGGGAACAGCCGGTCATAGGCGCGGATCTTGGCGTAGGAGAAGCAGAGATAGACCAGGTCGCCGGTCTTGGCGGCGGGATCGGGGGCGACCTTGGCCTCCATCAGGGTTCGCAACTCGGCGAAGCGGTTCTGCTGGAACATCTGGTCCTGCGGCGGCAGCATCGCCGCGCAGCCGCCGAGGGCCAGCACGCAAACCAGGGCGATCCATTGGCGAAGCATGGCGGCCTCCTACAGGTCAGATGGCGGGTTGCTTGAGGGAGAACACCACTGTCCGCACCGTTCCAGATGCCTTGTCGTACATCAGCTTGGCGTCGTAGTTCTCGGCGCCGGCATAGGCGTCGGGCTTCAGCGCCGCTGTCAGGAACGGCAGCAACACCTCGATCAGCAGCATGGGCAGCCCGCGGGTAGACAAGTCGCCGGTCGGGATCGGCTCGGCGACGACGCGGCCGCCCTTCTGCTTGACCGCCTGCAGCCAGGCGTCCAGCCCCTCGGGAATGTTGTTCAGCGGGAACGGCGAGGGAATGGCGACATCGACGCGGCTGGCGCGAGCCCGCAGGGTGTCACGCAAATCGACATCGAAGGATTTTGAGCCGAACCAAGTCAGTTCCACCGGCTTGCCGGGGACGATAGCGGGAGCCGGACGCATGGCCTCGCCGATCTGCTCGCGGGCGGCGCCGGCAACGGCCTGGGTCAACTGGTTGGCGGCTTGGCTGTTACCGTCGGTCTGGCAGGCGGCGAGGGTGCCGGCGAGGGCCAAGGCCACAGTGATGGCGACGGGCTTCATGGTCTGGCTCCGCTTTCAGTGATGTTGGTGACTTCGACGCGACGGTTGGCACCATCTGTGGCGTCGGCGGTCAGGGGCGAGGTCGAGCCGCGGCCCTCCGAGACAAGCCGGTCCCGCACCGCCGGGTAGCGCTCATCGAGGAAGCGGCGCACGGCGGCGGCGCGGCGTTCGGACAGGATCTGGTTGGCGGCGGCCCGGCCGGTGCTGCTGGTGTGGCCGACCACCCGGAAGCGGTCGCTCCGCAGGCGATCCGAGGACAGCGCCGTCCCCAGCCGGCCCAGCAGTTCCGCCGCCTCGGGGCGGATGCGATCCGAGTTGTTGTCGAACTTGACGTCGAGCATCACCGTCGGCTGCGCGGGCAGTGCCACCGGCGCTGGCGCTGTGGTGGGTTGCGGCTGGACCGTTGGCGTCGGAGCCACCGGCCGCTCCTCGACCTGGTGGATGCTCAGGTTGCGGAACTTCATGTTGCCCTCCGCCGGCCGGTTGCGGGATAGCGCTTCGATCAGTTGGTCGACGCTCTGTTCGGCGGCGCTGGCTGGGAATGCCACGGCGATCATCGCCGCCAGCACGGGTCCGGCTTTCATGGCACCTCCTCGATGGTCAGCATCGCCGCACCATAGGCGGCCGAGCAGGTCGGGCATGCGGCCGCCTGGGGCATCGCCTGCCGCAACAGGTTGCGGGCGCCGGAGTTGGGCAGGGTCGAGAACGGTCCCGCCGGTCCCATGCCGGCGGCGGGGAAGTCGCGCGGCTGGTCCGAGACCATCACCAGCAGGTGGTCGGTTCCCGCCGGCCCCCCCGCCGTCACTGCCCAGCCGCGCCGGGGCAGGCGCAAAGTGCCGCCCGCGTCAATGCGGTTGTCGCCGTCCAGGGCGTTGGGAAACAGAAGGTCGAAGGCGGTGCCGTCGGAGCCGGCCATCAGGACGTAGACATAGCCGCCGTGGCTGGAGGCGACCTCCAGCGCCAGCGGCGTGTCGCCGATCTTCAGGCGGCTGTTGGCGGCCCTGGCGGTCACGGTGCGGCGGTCGTCGCGCCGGTTGTAGATGTCGGCCAGGGTGTGGGCCGGCGAGGCGGCTTCCGCCGTCGTGGCCAAAGTGAGCACCGCCTCGCCGTTGCCCTGCAGTTCGATATGGGGCGGCGTGAGGTCCGGGTGGCCGGCCAATTGGCTGTCGAGCAGGTTCTGAGCGCAACGCCGCAATTCTTCGGCGGTGAGGCCGCCGCTGCGGTCCTCGTCCCTGGCCTCACCGCTGATGCACTTGGTCCAGGCCAGGGTGGCGAGGCCGCCCTGGTCGCTGTCGAAGGCGATCTCGTCGTCACGGGCGGCCGCCACGAGCAACAAATTGCGGGGCGCCCGGGTCGCCTTCAGGCCCCGCGTCACCAAGTTGACCGGAACGGAGCAACTCCGCCCGTCGCCACCGCTCCACGACTTCGGGCGCAGGGCACCGCCGGCACCGCCCGCGCGGGTGGTGATCCCGCCGGAATGGCAGGCATCGACGAACAGGAAGACTTTCTCGGCCTTGGCGGACAATTGCTCGACCACCACCTCCATCGTCGTATCGGGAAAATGCCGCCCCTCGACAGTGACCAATGATTCGGCGCAACGCTGGTCCTGCGGAAGATTCTGGCGGCCGCCATGGCCCGAGTAATAGATGAAGACCTGGTCGTTGCGGCGCACCCGCCCGATCAATCCGGCGAATGCGGCTTCCAAAGCGGGAAGGTCGGCGTCGCCGATGCGGACGATATTGCCCTCGGGCACCCCTATCGCACGGGCGATGGCGACCGCATTGCTCGCGTCACGCAGGACACCCGCCAGTGGCGGCACGCCGTTCCGATAGGCGCTGTTGGTGACGATCAGGGCATGGGTGTCGGCCAAGGCTGGGCCACTACCCAGCAGAAGCAGCATCGCGGTTGCCAGCCACCTTACCTGCACGCGGAACATTGCGGGTTCCCTTCACGGCAAAGGGACGGACATTGTAGCGCCCCACGCCAAAGGGGGAAAGCCTGGTGCTGGCGGAGCCCTGCGATAATGCTGCGACGGACGGATGAACGACCGCCGGTTCGCCAGGACTGGTTGGGCGCTTGCGAACTGGCCCGTTGCCCGCAACCAAAATTACCGCGGAATTGCCACGATCCACTGGTGCCCAGCGTTGTCCCGCTGGGGACGCCAAGCGATTTCAAAGACTTACAGGCCGCCTCCGGGCGGCCTTTGTCGTTCCATACGGAAATTATACGAAAATACCGCTCCCGGAAGTGGGTGGATTGGGGCGGATGGGAAGTGGATTGCCCGGCGATGATGTAGCGCAATATCAAGCTACATTATCGCGCCAGGGCTGGCGCCTTCACAGATAAAATAATTCGGCGTCAGGATGCTCCGTAATACGGACAACACCGATACCGCCACCAGAGGCGGACAAGTGACGGTGCGGAGGGATGGTGTCGGCCGCAGTTGCAGCCGGTGTATTCTGCTGACTAGCCATGATCCGATATCTTCTTATCGGTTTGTGGCTAGGGCTGGCGGGGCGCTGATGCCGCCCCGCCGGCCCGCCCTATTCCGCCTTTTTCAGCGGAACAACGTTCGTCTCCTCCACCACGCCCATGCTGGTGAAGGCAGAGCGCACGGTGTCGGCGACGTAGGATGGAGCGATGTGGTCGCAATGCTAATATGCGCGCAACGATCAACAGGGCGTGCGATGCCGAATGGACTGCTGGCTGCCTATTTCGCCCCCAAGGGCGGAGCCAACCGTCCGACAGCGGATTGAACTGACCGGTTCGAGCATTGGCGTAAGCCCGCCAGCCGCTCGGAAGAAGACAGGATTGCCAGAACCACCCGCATGGTCCGCGACGCCATCGACGTTCGCAGCGGGATCCTGTCGGACTTGTTCGCCGATAATCGTCCATCCCGCCGAGCCGAACCCTACCGGGCGTCACGGGCCGTGCTTGCCGGAATGGGCGGCGAGCGGCTATTGTATCGTCCTGCGGTTGACGGGGGACGGCAATCATGAACTGGGTGTATTTGCTGGCTTTGGCGGTGGGGCTGGCATTTTCGAACGCCCCCGCCCATGCCGCGCCCGACGACAAGCGGGTGGCGCTGGTCATTGGCAATGACGCCTACAAGGGGCTGAAGCGGCTCGACAACGGCGTCAACGACGCCCGCGCCATGGCGGCCGAACTCAAGGCGCTGGGCTTCGAGACCATCGTCAAGACCAACGCCGGCCGCAAGGAGATGCACAACGCCATCGGCGAGTTCGGCGGCAAGCTGGCTTCGGGCTCGGTCGGGCTGTTCTATTACGCCGGCCACGGCATCCAGTCGGGCGACCGGAACTTCCTGATCCCGGTCGATGCC
>CAJANL010000024.1 GCA_903941105.1 uncultured Rhodospirillaceae bacterium | reverse complement strand
TTCGCAGGGCATCGGCTATGCCGCCGAGGCGATCCGCTGGGGCAAGGCCGACGTCATGCTGGCCGGCGGCGGCGATGAGCTGGACGTCACCGAATCCGCCGTGTTCGACACCTTGTTCGCCACCTCGACCCGGAACGACACGCCGCAGCTGACGCCCCGTCCCTACGACCGCGACCGCGACGGGCTGGTGATCGGCGAGGGCGCCGCCACCTTCGTGCTTGAGGAGTACGAGCACGCCCGCGCCCGGGGCGCCCGCATCCATGCCGAACTGGTGGGCTTCGCCTGCAACGCCGACGGCAACCACGTCACCCAGCCGCAGGCCAGCACCATGGAGACCTGCCTGCGCCTAGCGCTGGAGGATACCGGCCTCGATGTCTCGGCCATCGGCTTCGTCAACGGCCATGGCACCGCCACAGAATGGGGCGACATCGCCGAGACCCAGGCTACCGGCGCGGTATTCGGAGAGCGGATGCCCATCCACTCGCTGAAAAGCTATTTCGGCCATTCGCTGGGGGCCTGCGGCGCCATCGAGGCCTGGCTCGGCATCGAGATGATGCGGGACGGCTGGTTCTGTCCCACCGCCAACCTGGAGAATGTCGACGACCGCTGCGCCCGGCTGGATTACGTCATGGGCGAGGCGCGCCGGCTGGAAATCGACCACCTGATGAGCAACAACTTCGCCTTCGGCGGCATCAACACCTCGCTGGTGTTCAAGCGCTGCGGATGATTCTGTTCGTGTGATCAATCCTCTTGACCAATTACCCGGGTAAGAGTGGGGCGTGGCTTTCCTTGTGGCGCCATTCGAGTTAGAGTTATCCTAAATTTGTAGGGAGCAAATCCAATGGCAGAACCTACAGTCGCTCCCAATGTTTCGCCCCGGCTCGATGCCGAGGAGGTGTTGGCCAGCCTCAGTCGCTACCAGCAGGCCCTCAGCCGGCACATGGACTGGCTGCAAGGCTGGTACCGCGCGGTGCTGAACTGGGACAACGCGTCGGTGGCTCATCCGGATGCCGGCGCCGCCTCGTGCCACTTCCACACCTGGTACCATGCTGCCGCCGAGACTAAGCTGGCCAGCTTCCCCGGTTTTGCCGGGTTAGGGGCGCTGCACGAGGAAATCCATTACAAGGCGGAACAGGTCACGGCGCGGGCTACCGCCGGCCAGACGGTGACCACCTCGGACTACGAGGCGATGATGTCGCTGGTGCTCAACTTCAGCATGGCCGCCCAGGGGCTCGAACGCGAGGTGTGGAAGGTGCTGGCCACCGTCGACCCGCTGACCGGGCTGGGTAACCGGCAGACCATGGCGTCATATCTGGTAGGCGAGCGCGACCGTGCCATCCGCTTGAAGCAGTCTTGCTGCATCGGCCTGGCCGACATCGACCACTTCAAGAAGATCAACGACACCTTCGGTCACGCCCAAGGCGATAAGGTGCTGCGCGCCGTGGCCGAGTGCCTGCGCAATGCGGTGCGGCCCTATGACGTGCTGTATCGCTATGGCGGTGAGGAATTCCTCGTCTGCCTTCCCGCCGCCAACCTGGAGGCTGGAGCCCAAGTGTTGGAGCGCATGCGGGCTGGCGTCGCGGCCCTTGCCCTGCATGACGACAAGGGTGTCGCCATCCCGGTAACCGCTACCTTCGGCTTGACCGGCCTCACCGCCGACCTGTCGGTGGAGGAGGCGCTGGAACGCGCCGACATGCTTCTCTATGACGGCAAGCGCAACGGTCGCAATCAGGTGGTGGTGCACAGCGACGGGGGTTAGCGCATTATCCGACCGATGCGGAAAATGCTGAGCCGCCATTACGGCGGCTGCCGACTGCTCGTTACCGTTGGCCAGGCCTATTCGTCGTCGCGTGCGGTTGCGCGCCGGGCCAGGCGCATGATGGTGGTGGGGTGTACGCCCAGGTCGCGTGCCACCGAAGCGTAGGTTCGGCCCGACGCCAGCGCGTCGCGAATCGAGCATGCCGTGGCGTCGTCGATCTTGCATGGACGGCCCGGCGCGGCGCCGCGCAGTTTGGCCTCGCTCAGTCCGATGCGGCGGCGATCGTTCAGCACGCGCCCATCGAAGCTCCCCAAGGTGGCCAGGACGTTGCGGGCGGCGGCGATGGACGTGTCGATTTGCTCCGCCACCAGCCGCAGCGTCGCGCCACGGGCATGGATCGCCCGCGCCACCCGCAACAACTCGGCCGTCGAGGCGGCGAGGTGGGCGATGGACGGCGATACCAGCACGTCGCCGTTGGCCAGGCTGGCAATCAGCTCGCTGCCGGCATCGCGCAGGGCGGGGTCATCGGATTCGATGCGCAGGCAACGCTCGGCCCGCAGGATGGCGGTCGGCGATGCCTCGCCATCATCGATGCGACGAAAATACCCGACGATCATGTCCGCCCCCTCTCCATCCCCCCTTTTCACATGTTTCCCACAGATTACGCAATGTCATTACGCAGGCGATGGCCACGCGGCGTTGCCTGGTCCTGCGAGAAATGCATGATAAATTCGCACGGCTGGCGGGTCCGAATCATGCACAGGTGGCGGTGGCGGGGATGGCCGGTGGACCGGCAGGCGCATCGGCGGCAGTCCGCCGGCGGCATGGTGAAGCGGACGACACCCCCTGTCGCCGGTCACCCGGCTGGGGGCTATCCCCTCATTCCACAATCGGCCCACAAATTTCGCAGCGTAATTGCGCAATGAATGCCGGCCTGACATTCTCGCCACTTCTTGTTTTTGCACGGTAATTAAGCCTTGAAATCGGCGGAAACTTTTGCACAGGCGGTAGGCGCCATGCCCGCGAGCCGCGGAAGCACTCCGCCTGGTCTCCTCTCGCAGGGCAGGGCCGCCACCCCGTCCCACCGTGTGAAAAAACGTTTACCAGGTAAACAGTTTCCCCTTGCGCGGATCGTTTACCTGGTAAACTATATTCCCGGAGGAGGGTCGGGCTATGACGGCGAGGCTGGCGGTGATACGGGACGAGGCGAAGCTGTCCTTCGGGATGCTGCCGCAGGTGCTGGGCTATCATCTCCGCCGTGCCCAGATCGCCGCCTTCAAGCATTTCGCCCGCACCGTCACCGCTGCCGAGGGCATCACGCCCGGCCTGTTCGGCATGCTCCAGGTCATCGCCGCCAACCCCGGCCTCGCCCAGAACCGCCTTGCCGAGGTGATGGAGGTCGACCGCTCCGCCATCTTCAAGGTGGTCAACCAGCTTGAGGGGCGCGGCCTGATCGCGCGCACCCCCTCGGATCACGACCGCCGCAGCAACTGCCTGACACTGACCGAAGGCGGCCTCGCCGCCCTGGCGCGCATGGAGGCGCTGGTGGTGGCGCATGAGACTGAATTCGCCGGCCCGCTGTCGCCGGATGAGCGGGCGACGCTGACCAGCCTGCTGCAACGCCTGTACCGAGGCCAAAACGACCTGCCGGGAGGATCTCGACCGTGAAAAGCGTCTTGTCGCTGACCGTGAACGGCCGCCGCCGCGAGGATCTGGTGGCCGACAACATGCTGCTGATCGACTACCTGCGCGACGTGGCCGGGCTGACCGGCACCAAGCAGGGCTGCGACGGCGGCGAGTGCGGCGCCTGTACCGTGCTGGTGGACGATCGGCCGCGCCTCGCCTGCTCGACCCTGGCGCATCAGGCGGCCGGCAGGCGGGTCGAGACCGTCGAGGGACTGGCCCGCAATGGCCGCATGAGCGCGCTACAGCAGGCCTTCCACGAGAAGCTCGGCACCCAGTGCGGCTTCTGCACCCCCGGCATGATCATGGCGGCCGAGGCATTGCTGCGCCGCGACCCCGACCCGTCGCGCGACGACATCAAGGCGGCGCTGGCCGGCAACCTGTGCCGCTGCACCGGCTATGTGAAGATCATCGACTCGGTGGAAGCGGTGGCGGAGGCGGTGCGATGACCATCAAGTCCCTGGAAAAGCAGGCCCGTGCCGGCCGGATCGGCGTCCGTACCCCCCTGATCGACGGCGTCGAGAAGGTCACCGGCAAGGCCAAGTACACCGCCGACCTGCCGCACCGCGACGCCCTGGTGGGCCGCATCCTGCGCAGCCCGGTGGCGCATGGCCGCATCCTGTCCATCGACACCTCGGCGGCCGAGGCGCTCGACGGCGTGGTGGTGGTGTTGACCGGCGCCGACTGCGCCATCCCGTTTGGCGTGCTGCCCATCTGCGAAAACGAGTTTCCGCTGGCTCGCGACCGGGTGCGCTATCGCGGCGACCCGGTGGCCGCCGTGGCCGCCATCGACGAGGTCACCGCCGAGCGCGCCTTGAAGCTGATCAAGCTCGAATTCGACAAGCTGCCGGTCTACACCGATGCCCGCAAGGCCATGGCGGCCGGCGCCGTCGCCATCCACGACGACAAGCCCAACAACGTGCTGCGCGAGGTTCATCAGGACTTCGGTGACGTGGAGGCCGGCTTCGCCGCCGCCGATCTGGTGCGGTCGAAGACCTATCGCTTCGCCGAGATCAACCATGTCCACATGGAGCCCAACGCGACGCTCGCCGAATACGATGCCGAGCGCGACTGGCTGACGCTGCACACCACCACCCAGGTTCCCTACTACGTGCATCTCAAGGTGGCGCACTGCCTGGAGATGGACGAGGCCCGCATCCGGGTGGTGAAGCCCTTCCTCGGCGGCGGCTTCGGGGCGCGCACCGAGGCGCTGCATTTCGAGATCATCGCCGCCCTGCTGGCCCGCAAGGCGCGCGGCACGGTGCGGGTGCTGCAAAGCCGCGAGGAGACCTTCATCGCCCATCGCGGCCGGCCCGAGACCGAGATGACCATCCGCATGGGCATGACCAAGGACGGCAAGCTGACCGCCGTCCATAACGAGGTCATCCAGCGCGGCGGCGCCTATGCCGGCTATGGCGTCATCACCATCCTTTATACCGGCGCCCTGATGCACGGGCTGTACGAGATCCCCGCCATCAAGCATGACGCCTGGCGGGTCTACACCAACACGCCACCCTGCGGCGCCATGCGAGGCCACGGCACCGTCGATCCCCGCGCCGCCTTCGAGGCGCTGATGAACGAGATGGCGGAGGAACTGGGGCTCGACCCGTTCGCGGTCCGTCGGGCCAACCTGTTGCCCAGCATCCCCTACACCACCCATTACGCCCAGAAGGTGCTGAGCTACGGCCTGCCGGAGTGCCTCGACACGGTCCTGAAGGCCTCGGGCTGGGCCGAGCGGCGCGGCGCCATGCCCAAGGGACGCGGTCTCGGCATGGCCTGCTCGCATTTCGTCTCGGGAACCTCGACCCCCAAGCACTGGACCGGTGAGCCGCACGCCACCGTCAACCTCAAGCTCGACTTCGACGGCGGCGTCACTATCCTGACCGGGGCGGCCGACATCGGCCAGGGCTCCAACACCATGGTGGCGCAGGTGGTGGGCGAGGTGCTGGGCACCGAGTGGAGCCGCCTCCGGGTGATCTCGGCCGACAGCGCCCTCACCCCCAAGGACAACGGCAGCTATTCGTCGCGCGTCACCTTCATGGTGGGCAACGCCGCCAAGGACGCGGCCGAATCCCTCAAGCGCATCCTGGTCGCCGCCGCGGCCAGGAAGCTGGACGCCCGGCCCGAGGACGTGGAGTGCGAAGGCGAGGTGTTCCGTGCCGCCGGCCAGGACCCCGGCCTGTCCTTCTCCGAGGTGGTCAAGGCGGCGCTGGTCGACTCCGGTACCCTGACCGTCAAGGGCACCTTCACCTGCCCCACCGAGTTCCAGGGCGACAAGAAGATCAAGGGCAGCGCCATCGGCGCCACCATGGGCTTCTGCTACGCCGCCCAGGTGGTGGAGGCCTCGGTGGACGAGGTCACCGGCAAGGTCACCGCTCACAAGGTGTGGGTCGCGGTCGATGTGGGACGGGCGCTCAACCCGCTGGCGGTGGAAGGTCAGGTGCAGGGCGGCGTCTGGATGGGCATGGGTCAGGCCATGTCCGAGGAGACCCGCTACGACGAGGGCCGCATGCTGCACGGCAACATCCTCGATTATCGCATGCCGACCATGGCCGAGAGTCCCGACATCGAGGTCTTCATCGTCGAGAGCATCGACCCCAATGGCCCGTTCGGCGCCAAGGAGGCCAGCGAAGGCATGCTGGCCGGCTTCCTGCCCGCCGTGATGGAGGCCGTCCACCACGCCACCGGGGTGCGTCCCGACGCCCTGCCGCTCACCCCCGACCGCATGCTGGACTGGCTTGAGGCGAAGGAGGCCGCGCAATGACCGTGCTCCCCGATTTCCGCACCTTCCGTCCCGCCAGCCTCGCCGAGGCGCTGACCGCCCTGGCCGGTGAGGGCGCCCGCCCGCTGGCCGGCGCCACCGACCTGCTGCCCAACCTGCGGCGCGGCCTCGGCGAGCCCTCGGCGCTGGTGGACCTCACCGCGCTGCCCGAGTTGGCCGGCGTCACCGAACTGGACGGGACCTTGCGCATCGGTGCCGCCACCACCCTGGAGGACATCGCCCTTCACCCGGCGGTGCGCGCCCGCTTCCCGGTGCTGGCCGAGGCGGCGCTGTCCGTGGCGGGGCCGACCCACCGGGCGGCGGCGACCCTGGGCGGCAACCTGTGCCAGGATACCCGCTGCATCTTCTACAACCAGAGCGACTGGTGGCGCTGGGGCAACGGCTATTGCCTCAAGGCCAAGGGCGACAAGTGCCACGTGGTGGTCAGGTCCGACCGCTGCTACGCCACCTATCACGGCGATGTGGCGCCGGCCCTGATGGTGCTCGACGCCAAGGCCGAGATCGCAGGGCCGCATGGACGCCGCAGTCTGCCGCTGGCCCTGCTGTTCGCCGAGAATGGCGGTGCCCATCTGGCGCTGGTGCCGGGCGAGATCGTCACCGCCGTGGTGGTGCCGCCGGCCGACGGCTGGCGTGCCGGCTATGCCAAGGTGCGCATCCGCGACGCCATCGACTTCCCGCTGGCGGGAGTGGCGGTGGCGGTGAAGGCTGGTGATGTCAGGGTGGCGATCACCGGGACCAACTCGTCGCCGCTGATGGTGCCGGTCATGGCGGGGGCGACCGTCGACGAAGTGGTCGCCGCCGTCCGCAAGGCCTCCAATGTCCTGAGGACCACCGTGGTCGGCGCCAAGTACCGCCGCAAGGTGTTGCTGAACGAGACCAGACGGTTGCTGGAGACGCTTCGCTAGGCCACCGGCGCCTTTTAAAACCCTCCTCCGGCTTCGCCAGGGGAGGGGGTAAGAGGAGGATGGAATTCATGGACGACACCCAGGTTCTCGCCACCGCCGCCACGTGGTTGGTGGAGGGCGATCGTGTCGTGCTGGCGGTGGTGACCTCGGCCTGGGGCTCGGCGCCGCGTGGCGTCGGGGCCTATATGGCCATCCGCGAGGACGGCCTGTTTGCCGGTTCGGTGTCGGGCGGCTGCATCGAGGCCGGTGTGGTGGCCCAGGCCGAGGAGATGGCCGAGGACGAACAGGTCCGCCCGCTCGACTTCGGCATCACCGACGAGGAAGCCTGGTTTGCCTCGCTGCCCTGCGGCGGCAATATTTCGGTGGCTCTGTTCCGGCCCCGTCTCGACCTGCTGACGCGGCTGGGCGAACTCCACGCCGCCCGCGAACCGGCCGCCCTGACGCTGGACCTTCACAGCGGCGAGCAGGCGCTGGCCACCGCCGCCACCGCCGACGAGGCCGTCCGGCAGCGCCTCACGCGGGGAACCAGCGGCATGGCGGGCGAGCATCTGTTCGTGCGGGTCCACGACCCCGACCTGCGGCTGGTGGTGATCGGTGCCGTCCATGTCAGCCAGGCGCTGTGCGCCCTGGCGAGGGTGCTGGGCTTCGAGGTGGTGGTGGTCGATCCGCGCCGCTCCTTCGCCACCCCCGAGCGGTTCCCCGGCGTCATCCTGGCGGCGCGGCAGCCCGAGGCGGCGCTCGACGACATCCGTCTCGACGCCCGCACCGCCGTCATCTGCCTCGCCCATGTCCCCCACATCGACGACGCGGCGCTGATCCGCGGCCTGGAGTCACCGGCCTTCTATGTCGGCGCGCTCGGCAGCCGCAAGACCCACGCCAGGCGGGTGCAGCGCCTGGGCGGCCTCGGCGTGTCGCCCGAGGCGCTGGCCCGCATCCATTCCCCCATCGGCCTCGACATCGGCTCGGCGACGCCGGCCGAGATCGCGCTGTCGGTGCTGGCCGAGGTGGTGGCGGAACGGCGGGGGCCGAAGCCGACGTGATGACGTCGTCGAGGCGGTTTCTTCGACTAAGCATTTAGTATAGTCTTTGGTGCAGGGGAATGGAGGTTGGCCGAACCCGGCAAAGACCATCCTGCCAACGGAACGAGGTGTCGGTTGGTCGTCGGCGCATTCGCTACCAAAGGGGTCCGGGTTTCCCTCGCCGCCATCTGGGCGGCTCTCACCCTGCTTGTCCTGCATGTCTATGTCGATCTGCGGCGGTCCCATGAGGATGCCACCGAGCGGAGCGCACGGCTGGCGACGTCGTATGTCCGGCTGGTGGCGGAACACGCCTCGGCCACCTTCGACCGGGTCGATTTTGTGCTTGAGCGGGCAGTCCGCCTGCCCACTGCCGCCGATCAGGCGGCGCCGCAGAGACTGTCCGGGGAGCGTCAGGCCGCCCTGGAGGCCGCTTTGAAGGCCTTGCAGGCCAAGGCGCAGGGCGTCGTATCCATGTCGATGACCGACCAAAACGGCTATGTCTATTCCAACACCGTCGGCGCCCCGCCCGGTGGCAGTCTTGGTGACCGTGCCTATTTCCTGGCGCTGAAGGATGGATTGGCGCCGGAGCCGGTGGTGTCCGAGGTGATCAAGGGCCGTATCTCTAATAAATGGGGTATCCAGGTCGCCCGGCGCATCACCGCGCCGGATGGCGGATTCGGCGGCATGGTCGTGGCCAATGTCGGCATGACCGACTACATGGAAAAGTTCTACGAGGGGCTGTCGCTGGGGGCGGGCAGTATCGTGTCCTTGCGGGATGCGCGCGACCGGCTGTTGGTGCGCCATCCGGCGTCCGAGAGCACCTACGGCAAGGTGGTGCCGTTTGCCGACGCGGCGCGCCTGATCGCTGGCGGCGCCACCGAGGGAACTTTTCGCAGAACATCGCCAATTGATGACGTTGCCCGCATGGTCGCGATAAAGACGCTGCCAAGATACGACATCTACGCCCTGGTGGGCATTCCCGAGAGCGATGTTTTCGGCGCCTGGACCCGCTCCCGCGACCAGTCCATCGCCATCCTGGCGCTGGCCCTGGCGGCCGCCATCTTCGCCACGGTGCTGTCGTTCGGCAAGGCCCGGCTGAACCTGGCGCTGAGCAACCAGCTGTCCTTCCAGGATGCCCTGCTCGACACCCTGCCCATCCCGGTGTTCGCGCGGAATGCCAACGGCGTCTTCGTCACCTGCAACAAGTCCTATGAGATGTTTTTCGGCACACCGAAGGACCAGTTGATCGGCAAGACCGCCTTCGACGTGTTCGAGCCCGAGCTGGCACAGTTCTATCTTGCCGCCGATGCCGAAGTGCTCGCCAGCCGGCAGAGCAAGACCTATGAAACCACGGTGGTCCGCGCCGATGGGGCGGTGCGGCGGGCGGTGACCGACAAGGCGTGTTACCTGGATGGCGACGGCCGCGTGGCCGGCATAGTCGCCACCACGGTGGATGTCACCGAGCAGGTCCGCGCCGCTGCCGATCTCCGGGCCATCCTCGACAACATGATCGATATCTTCTATCGCACCGACGCCGAGGGCCGATTCCTGATGCTGTCGCGGTCGGCGGAGACGGTGCTCGGCTATACCGTCGATGAGATGTTGGGAACCAACTCGGCGGATTACCACTTCGAGCCGGAATGCCGCATGGCCATCCTCGCCGCCATGGAGGCCGGTGGCGGCTCGATCGGTGATTTCGAGTTCCGCCTGCGCGACAAGGCGGGCCAGCCGCATTGGGTCTCCATCAGCGCGCGCTTCTATTTCGATGATGCCGGTGGACAATGCGGCACCGAGGGCATCGTGCGACTCATCGAGGAGCGCAAGCGGGCCGAGATCGCCGTGCGGGACAGCCAGTCGCTGATTCAGGCCATGCTCGACGCCTCGTCCGATGCCATCATGCTGCTCGAACCGGACGGGAGGCTGCTGGCGGTCAACAGGGTGATGGCTGGCCGGTTCGGCACAGCCGCCGAGAAGCTGGCCGGAGCCTGCCTGTGGGACCTGTTCCCGCCGGCGGTGGCCGAGGCCCGCAAGCTGGCGGCGGCCGAGGTGCTGCGGACCGGGCAGGCGATCCACACCCTGGACCGGCGGGGCGAGGTCTATCTCGACAACAGCATCTACCCGGTGATGGGTAGCGATGGCCGTTCCGAAAGGCTGGCGGTCTATTCCCGCGACATCACCGAGCAGACCTTGGCCGAGGCCCGGATCGCCGAATATGTCGCCGAGGTGGAGCGCTCCAACGCCGAGTTGGAACAGTTCGCCTATGTGGCGAGCCACGATCTTCGCGAACCACTGCGCATGATCAGCAGCTATATGTCGTTGCTGGAGAGGCGCTATGGCGAGCGTCTCGACGACAATGGCCGGGAATTCCTCGGCTTTGCCCGCGATGGTGCCACGCGCATGGACCGGCTGGTGCTCGATCTGCTGGACTTTTCGCGCATCGAACGGCGCGGTGCTCCCATGGTGGACATGCCGCTGCTGCCGGCGATCCAACAGGCGATCCGCCACCTCGACCTCGCCATCGGCGAGGCCGCCGCCCGGGTGCTGATCGACGATTACGATACCGACGCCATGGTGATGGGCGATATCGACCAGATCACCCGGCTGTTCCAGAACCTGATCGGCAACGCTCTAAAATACCGGGCCGAGGGCCGTCCCGCCGAAATTCACATCGGCCTCCACCGGGTCGGCGCCGAATGGGAGTTCCAGGTCGCCGATAATGGCATCGGCATCGAGGAGCAGTATTTCGAACGGATATTCCGAATTTTTCAGCGCCTGCACACGCGCGACAAATATGATGGAACCGGCATCGGCCTCGCCATCTGCAAGAAGATCGTCGAGCGCCACGGCGGCCGCCTCTGGGTCGAATCGGTTCTCGACCAGGGCTCCACCTTCCGGTTTACCCTGCCGGCGGCGGCCGGGTAAGGGCTCGATGCGGCACTCTCCGAAAGAGGCTGCGATTACCTCCTCCGAGACGACGACAGCGGGAAAGCATCCGGGCAGAATTCCGTCGTCATCCGATTTCGTGTGTCGGTCCCCACCGGGGTAATGGCCGCGCAATCGAGGACTCCGGTTTTCTCAGTCTCGGAGAATAAGCATGAAGCGGCTTTGCAATTTCCTCACCCGTCTGGCGCATGACGACAGCGGTGCTCCCGCCATCGAATACGCTCTTCTGGCCGCGGTGGTGGCGCTGACCGCGGCGGTGGGCATGGGTACCCTGGGCAACGGCATCAGCACCTTCTTCGACACCATCGGCGACAACCTGGCTGCACGCACCGTTCCCTGACGGCATCCGTCATCGCTTGGGGTGGGGGATGTTCCCCCACCCGTTCGCCGGGAGACCTCGCGTCATGCGCCATCGTGCCCTCATCCTGTTCGCGGCCTCGCTGGTGTTCGGCCTGGCGGCGGTCGTCCTGGCCTATCAGTGGCTGTCACGCGGCGCGGCGGCGCCCGCCGTTGCCGCACCGATGCCGGCCGCACCAGTCCGCAACACCCTGTCGTCGCAGATCGGCGGCGAGCACCGAGCCGTCACCATCCGAGTCAACGACGTGCTCGGTGTCGGCGGCTTCGTGCTGCCGGGCGACCGGGTCGACGTGATGCTGACTCGCAATACCCACGAGACGGCCGCCACCGACGTGCTGTTGCAGAACGTCAAGGTGCTGGGGGTGGACCAGGATGCCAACGAGCGCAAGGACAAGCCCACCGTGGCCCGTGCCGTCACCCTCGAAGTCTCGGCCGAGGAGGCCCAGCGGGTCATCCTCGGCAGCCAGGTCGGTACCCTCAGCCTGGCGCTGCGCAATGGCGCCGACGCCGCGGCCAGGTCGCCGCGGACGGTGGGCCTGGCCGATTTGCGGCCATCGGTCGCCTCGGTCCGCGCCCCTGCCGGTGACACAGGCGCCGCCGTGAGGGTATTGCGCGGCACCGATGCCGTCGAGATGCGCGTCGCCCGCGACCGGTGATCCGGACGCCCTCAGCAGGACTTGCAAGCCATGATGTCTTTGCCCGGTGGCGGCCTTTGCCGGCCGCTTGCTCCTCTTCTTTTGGCCCTGTTCCTGATGGCCCTCGCCCTGCCGCGCGTGGCCGAGGGCGCCGAGCCGGCCGAGTTCTCTGTGCCGGTCAACAAGTCGCGGCTGCTGCGCCTCGACCGGCCATTCGCCCATGTGGCGGTGGGTAATTCCGAGATCGCCGATGTGTTGCCCATGACCGACCGCTCGGTGCACATCCTGGGCAAGGCGCCGGGAACCACCACCCTGACGCTCTACGATCGCGGCAAGCAGTTGATCGCGGTGCGGGAACTTGAGGTCACCCCCGACATCGACGGCCTCAAGCGCAAGCTGCACGAGCTGATGCCGCTGGAGCCCATCGAGGTGCGCGCCGTCAACGATGCGGTCATCCTCAGCGGCACCGCCGGCAATGCCGGGCAGGTGGCCAACGCCCTGTCCCTGGCCGAGCGCTATGCTCCCAAGAAGGTGACCAACCTGCTGAAGGTGGCGGGCAGCCAGCAGGTGATGCTGGCGGTCAAGGTCGCCGAGGTTAGCCGCAGTGTTGCCCGCGAGCTCGGTATCAAGCCCAGCTTTGTCGGCGGTGATTTCTCGTTCAACACGCTGGATGCGGTGGATGCGACCCTATTCGCGGCCCTCAGGGTGTCGGCCAGTGGTGGTTGGGGCACCCTCAGCCTGCTGATCGACGCCCTGGAGCAGAAGGGCGTGGTCAAGGTGCTGGCCGAGCCCAACCTGATCGCGTTATCGGGCGACACCGCCAATTTCCTGGCCGGCGGCGAGTTCCCCATTCCGGTGGCGCAAGGGGCATCGGGCGGCAATATCGCCATCACGGTGGAGTTCAAGAAATTCGGCGTTGGCCTTGCCTTCACTCCCACCGTGTTGGAGGGCGGCCTGATCAACCTGATGGTCAGTCCCGAGGTCAGCCAGATCGACCGCACCACCGCCGTCACCCTGTCGGGGTTCTCGATCCCGGGGCTGTCGACGCGGCGGGCGACCACCACGGTGGAATTGCGCGACGGCCAGAGCTTTGCCATCGCCGGCCTGTTGCAGAGCGATTTCCAGGATCAGGTCCGCCAGCTTCCCGGCATCGGCAATATTCCGGTGCTGGGCGCCCTGGCACGCAGTTCGGAGTTCCTCCGCCGCGAGACCGAGTTGGTGATCATCGTCACCCCCCATCTGGTCCGCCCGGTGACGGCGGGCGGCCTGGCGGCGCCCACCGACACCTTCACGCCTCCCTCGGACATCGACCTGTTCCTGATGGGGCGCGTCGAAGGGCAGGGGGCCAGCGCCACCGCCGGGACTGGTCTCGCCGGCCGCTACGGCCACGTCGTTCAATAGGAGATAAGGGATGCGTCCGGTTCTTGCCGTCCTTGCCTTCGCCGTCGGGCTCGCTGCGTGCGACACCGCGCCGCGCCGCACCCTCTCGCCCGATTTCGGCGCCGCCGTTCGCCACAACATGGCGGTGCACATCATCAATCCGCCGGTTGAGGACGACCGGCCGGCGGAGGGCGACGGCCGCCGCGCCGGCGATGCCGTCGAGCGCTATCGCAGCGGCAAGGTCATTCCGCCGGCGTCGCTGTCCACCTCGGACAGCCTGATCAAGCCCGCGCCGACCCACTGAACCGGAGGCAGCATGACCACGTTGACCCGCCCCGCCACCATGGCCGCCCTGCTGCGCACCCCAGAGACCAGGGACGCCGTCGCCGCCGCCCTTGCCGGGGTCGGCAGCGTGGCGCTCAAGGCCCATCTCGGCGAATTGGACGCGGTGCCGCCCGACCTGTTGCTGCACGAGCGGCCCGACCTCGTGCTGGTGGATGTGGATCTGGCCTCGGCCTCGCATCGTGGAGCCCTGGAAGACCTGGCGGCGCGTTGCGGCGAAGGTGTGCCGGTGATGGTGACCGCGGCCTCGGCGACGGTAGAGGGCATGCGCCTGCTGCTGCGTCTCGACACCGCCGACCTGATGCCCCAGCCCATCGACGCCGTCCTGCTGCGCGAGGCGCTCGCCGCTCTGGTGCGGACGGCACGCAGGCCGACCGCCCCGCCGGGCGAGCGCGGCACCGTGGTCGCCTTCCTCAAGGCGGGGGGTGGGGTGGGGGCGACCTCGCTGGCGGTGCACGCCGCCTGCTCGCTGGCAGGGGACGGGGCAGGGAGGGGGACGGGCGAGGCCGAGGTGTGCCTGCTGGATTTCGACCTGCAATTCGGCGCCGCAGCCATGCATCTCGACGTGGAGCACGCCGCCAGCCTGATCGAGCTGCCCGACATGTCGCGGCGCTTCGACGGCACCTTGTTGCGCAGCGCCATGGCGCACCATCGCAGCGGTATCGACCTGCTGCCGGCCCCCAGGTCGCTGCATCCGCTGGACGTGGTGGCGCCGGAAACGGCGGTGACGCTGGTGCGGGCGGCGGCGGCCGACTACCGGCGGGTGGTGGTCGACCTGCCGCCGAGCTGGACCGCCTGGACCCGTGCGGCGCTGGCCGAGGCCGACGCCATCGTGCTGGTACTGCGCCCCGACGTTCCCTCCATCCGTCAGGCGCGCCGTCAGATCGAGACCCTGGCCGCCGAGGGTTGCGGCGACATTCCGCTGGTGACGGTGGCCAATTTCGCTCCCACCACACTGTTCGGCCGTGGCGTCGACCTCAAGGATGCCGCCCGCAGCCTGGGGCGCGCCATCGACCATGCCATCCCCCGTGCCGACCGGGCGTTCGGCGACGCCGCCAACCTCGGACTGCCGCTGACCGAGGTGAAGGGAGGACGCCGGGCGGCCAGGCGGGTTGCCGAGATGATGCGCGCCGTGCTCACAGCCGCGCGAACCTGATCGAACGAAAGGGTCATTCATGCCTTCGCCGTCAACTGGCCGCTTCTCATCGCGCCCCGCCGCCTGGGATGCCAAGCCACCGCGCCCGCCGGCCGTCGTCCAGGCCGCCGAACCTCAGGCCCATCTCGAACTGAAGGTCCGCCTGCATGAGCAACTGCTCGACACCATGAACCTGGGGGCCATCGACAAGATGCCGTCCGAGGAGTTCGTCCGCGAGGTGGGCGAGATGGTGCGCGACCTGCTCGCCAAGGAGCAGGTGCCGCTGAACCACCGCGAGAAGACCCAGTTGGTGGACGACATTCTCGACGAATTGCTCGGCCTGGGTCCGCTGGAACCGCTGCTGAAGGACCCGTCGGTCTCGGACATCCTGGTCAACACCTATCGCCAGGTGATGGTCGAGCGCCGTGGCCGGTTGCAGATGACGGGGGTCCGCTTCAAGGACGACCGCCATTTGCTGCGCATCGTCAACAAGATCGTCGCCGGGGTCGGCCGCCGGGTCGACGAGTCGCAGCCGCTGGTGGATGCCCGCCTGCCCGACGGCTCGCGGGTCAACGTGGTGGTGCCGCCCATCGCCGTCGATGGCCCGCTGGTCTCGATCCGCAAGTTCGCCGGCTCGCCCCTGAGCCTGGCCTTGCTGGTGGAAGGCGGCGCCCTGACCTCGGCCATGTCGACGGTGCTGGCGGCGGTGGTGCGGGGACGGCTCAACCTGCTGATCTCGGGCGGGACCGGCAGCGGCAAGACCACCCTGCTCAACGCCCTGTCGGGGATGATCGACCCCGGCGAGCGCATCGTCACCATCGAGGACGCCGCCGAACTCCAGATGCAACAGCCGCACGTGGTGCGCATGGAAACCCGGCCTCCCAATATCGAGGGCCGCGGCGAGGTCACCCAGCGCGATCTGGTGCGCAACGCCCTGCGCATGCGCCCCGACCGCATCATCCTGGGCGAGGTCCGCTCCGCCGAGGCCTTCGACATGCTCCAGGCCATGAACACCGGCCATGACGGCTCCATGTCCACTGTGCACGCCAACACGCCGCGCGATGCCCTGGGGCGCCTGGAACAGATGATCGGCATGGTGGGTATCGACATGCCGTCCCGCTCCATCCGGTCCCAGATCGCCTCGGCCATCGACGTGGTGATTCAGGTCGAGCGCATGGTCGACGGCAAGCGTCGGGTGGTCTCGGTGCAGGAGGTGACCGGCATGGAGAGCGACATCATCACCTTGCAGGAGATCTTCGTCTTCCGCCGCCGCGTCACCGAGGCCGACGGCCGCATCCAAGGCGAGTTCATGGGCTCGGGCATCCGGCCCCGCTTCTGCGCCGACCTCGCCGCCAAGGGCCAGACGCTGGGCGATGACCTGTTTCCCAGCGGCCGGCTGGGCTGAGGCGGCGCCATGACCTTGGAACCGATTCTGATCGCCATGCTGCTGGGCGGGCTGGCGGTGGTGCTGGTGGTGGAAGCGGTGGCCGCCCGGCGCGGCCACCCGCAGGACCGCGTCAACCGCCGCCTCAGCCTGCTGGCCGGCGGTGGCGATGCCCGCGTCGTGCTGCGTAAGCTGAGCCGGCGGCCGATGCAGGGCGACAATCACGACCTGGCGCTGGCCCTGCTGAGAATCCCGCCGATCCGCGCCCTCGACCACCTGGCGGCGCGGGCCGGGCTGCTGACCCCCATCGAGCACCTGCTGGTTGCCCTGGGGCTGTCGGTGGTGGCGGCGGTTCTGGCTTGCCTGGCGGCCGGGATCGGGCCGGAGCTGGCGGTGCCGGCGGGTCCGGTGGGCGCCGTGGTGGTCTGGGTGCTGGTGCTGCGGCGCCTGGCCCGCCGCCGTAACGCCCGTTTCGCCGAGCAGTTTCCCAAGGCCCTGACCCTGATTTCGCGCTCGTTGCGCGCCGGCCATCCGCTGTCCACCGCCCTGTCGCTGGTGGCGCGCGAGATGCCCGACCCGCTGGGCAGCGAGTTCGGCATGGTGTTCGACGAGATGACCTACGGCCAGGACCTGCGTGGCGCCCTTGCCAACCTGTGCCGGCGGGTGGATGGGCGCGAGCTGCGCTACATGGCGGTGGCCATTTCGATCCAGCAATCCACCGGCGGCAACCTCGCCCAGTTGCTCGACAGCCTGGCCGGCGTGCTGCACGAGGTCGAGCGCATGCATCGCAAGGTCAGGGCGCTGTCGGCCGAGGGGCGCCTGTCGGCTCTGGTGCTGTCCGTCCTGCCCTTCGCGGTGGCCTTCGGCATCGCCCTGCTGGCCCCCGGCTATTACGACGAGGTGTTCCGCGACCGCCCGTTCCTCATCGTCTTGTGCCTGGGCGGTGCCGGTATCGGGCTGGGTATCCTGATGATGGTTCGCATGGTCAATTTCCGCTTCTGAGGTGAGCCCATGGACGCCGTGATTCTCGCCGCCGCCTTCACCGCCGCCGCTGCCTTGGCCTTGGGTGTCGGCGCCCTGGTGCTGCGGGGAAACCCCCTCGACCGCCGTCTGGGCATGCCGGCGAAAGCCCCCGTTGCCGCCGACCTGCGCGACCGCCTGCAAACCGACGAGGGCGGTGGCGGTGAGTTGCGGCGGCGGTTGGTGGCGGCCGGTTTCGCCGCCGCCTCGGCGATGACGGCGTTCCGCACCATCCGCATCTCCGCCACCCTCGTCCTCGGGCTGGGAGCCCTGGGCGGCTTCACCCTGCTGGGGCCTGATCTCTCGCCGCCGCAGCGCCTGATGATGGCCATGGGGGCGGCGGCGGTAGGTTGGCTGTGGCCGCCGCTCCAGCTCGACCGGCTGGCGGAACGGCGCCGTCAGGCCATGCGCGAGGGCTTCCCCGACAGTCTCGACCTGATGCAGGTCTGCGTCGAGGCCGGCCTCGGCCTCGACGCCGCCATCGCCCAGGTCGGCGAGGAAATCGGCGCCGCCCATCCTCTGCTGGGCGAGCAGTACCGCATGATGGGCCAGGAGCTGCGCGCCGGCCGCAGCCGCGACGATGCCCTGCGGTCGCTGGCCGAGCGGATGGGGCTCGATGAGGCAAAGGCGCTGGCCACCCTGCTGATCCAGTCCGAGGCGCTGGGATGCAGCATGGCCGATGCCCTGCGCGCCTATGCCGAGGACATGCGCAACCGGCGCATGACCAGTGCCGAGGAAAAGGCGCAGCAGCTTGGCGTCAAGCTGTCCATGCCGCTGGTGGCCTTCATCCTGCCCGCCCTGATCGTCGTCATCCTCACCCCCGCCGCGCAGAAGCTGTCGCGGCTGTTCTGGCCGCTGATGCATCGAAGCATGTGATGTTCCGCCGTCCGCTGTCGTTCTCGGAGATCGCCCCATGGCCTTGCGCACCCTTGTCCTCTTGCTGCTGCTCTCCGCCTGTGCCGCCGCGCCAGAGGCGCCGTCCACCATGGCGCGCCGCGCCCCCGAATCGGCCGGCGAGGCCATGCAGGCGCTGGCCGATGGGCGATACGACGACGCCGGGCGCCGCTTCGGTCGCATCCTGGCCGAGGATCCCAGCCATCGCGAGGCCCGCCTTGGCATGGCCGAGGTGCACCTCGCCCAGGGACGGGCGCGCGAGGCGCTGCCCATTTTCGATTCCCTGGTCACCGACCCGCTGATGCGGCCGCTGGCGTTGCAGGGGCGCGGCCTCGCCCTGCTGGCCTTGGGGCGGCGCGCTCCGGCCGCGGCGTCGCTCGCCGAGGCCGCGGCCTCGTCGACGCTGCTGTGGCGGGCGTGGAACGGGCTCGGGCGCATCGCCGACGCCGAAAAGCGCTGGGCCGACGCCGATGCCGCCTATGCCCGGGCGGTGGCGGCGGCGCCGCGCTCGGCCATGGTGTACGCCAATCTCGGCTACTCGCTGCTGCTGCGCGGCATGCCGCATGAGGCGGAGAAGGCCCTGCGGGTGGCGCTGTCGCTGGAGCCGGGAATGCCGGCGGCAGTGGCCAGCCTGCGCCTCGCCCTGGCCTGGCAGGGGCGCTATCTCGACGCGCTGTCGGGAGTGCGCGGCGGCGAGCTGCCGCAGGTGCTGAACGACGTCGGCTACATCGCCTTCGCCCGGGGCGATCTGGAGACGGCGGAGACCTATTTGCTGCGCTCCCTCGCCCTCAGCCCGCGCCATCTCGCCCAGGCCGACAGCAACCTCGCCGCCGTGCGCGCGGCGCGCACCGGCCGTTGAGGAGGTCATTCGATGGTCGTCGCCATGTTCGTACTGCCCCTGGCCGTGGCCGCCCTGTGGGACCTGGCCAGCTTTCGCATCCCCAACCTGCTGCCGCTGGCGCTGCTGGTGCTGTTTCCGGTGGCGGTGGCCGTGTCGGCGGTGCCGGTGGCCTGGGGCTGGCATCTGGCGGCGGGCGCGGTGGTGCTCGCCGTCGGGGCCGGGCTGTTCGCCCTCGGCCTGCTGGGCGGCGGGGACGCCAAGTTGATGGCTGCCGCGGCGCTTTGGCTGGGCAGTGGCAACCTGCTCGGTTTCCTGCTGGTGACCAGCCTGGCCGGCGGCGTGCTGACCCTGGTCATCCTGCTGCTCCGGGCTGCGCCGGTCCGCACCGCCCTGGCCGGCATGGGGCTCGCTCCGGCGGTGTTGCGGCCGCGCGGCGGCATTCCCTACGGAGTCGCCATCGCGGTGGGCGGCGCGGCGCTGGTTCAGTCGCTCCCCATGGTGGGAGGCTGACGGTGCGGCGTCTGGTCGAGGATCGGGGCGGCGCCGTCGCGGTGATGGTGGCGCTGTCGCTGGTGCCGCTGCTCGGGCTGGTCGGCTTGGGCGTCGATGCCGGCCGCGCCTATCTGGTGGAGGCCAAGCTGTCCCAGGCGCTGGATGCGGCCGGGCTGGCCGGCGGACGCGTGATGTTCGAGCCCAGCCGCGACGACCAGATCCGCCAGTACTTCGCCGCCAATTTCCCCGACGGCTATATGGGCGCCCGCGTCACGCCGCTCGTCATCTCCTCTGGTGCCAACGACGAGACGCTGACTGTGTCCGCCTCGGCGCAACTGGATACCGGGCTGATGCAACTGCTGGGCCGGCGGACCATGACGGTGGGTACCGAGACCCAGGTCCACCGGGCGGCGCGCGGCATGGAGCTGGCGCTGGTGATGGACAACACCGGTTCCATGCAGTCGAACGGCAAGATCGACGCCATGAAGGCCGGGGCGACCGAGTTGATCGACATCCTGTTCGGCGAGCGTTCCAGCATCCCCAATGTCTGGGTCAGCCTGGTGCCCTACGTCGCCAGCGTCAATCCCGGCCCCAGCCACGCCGGCTGGCTGAAGGCGGGCGAACTGGCCAAGCTCAACTACTACACCAACGGCTGGAAAGGATGCGTCGAGGCCCGCCTGGGCGCCAATGAACTGACCGACGCCCCGCCCGCGGCCGAGAAATTCATGCCCTACCGCTATCCGAAATCGCCCGCGCCGGAGAACAGGTATCCGCCGGTGGACGAGAGCATGGCGGCCAATCTGGCCGGCGGCGGCAGCGGCCCCAACCGCGCCTGCCCCGACCCCATCACCCCCATGCAGACCGACAAGGCGGCCATCAAGGCGGCCATCGGCCGGATGGGGCCGTGGCACCGTGGCGGCACCATGGGGCATCTCGGCCTGCTGTGGGGATGGAGCACGCTCAGCCCGCGCTGGCGTGGCCTGTGGTCGGCGGCGACGCCCCAACTGCCGCTTGATTACGGCACCGCCTATATGGACAAGGTGGTGGTAATGCTGACCGACGGCAACAACCAGTGGAGTGCCGACGACTACACCGCCTATGACCGCCTGTCCGACGGCCGCCTCGGCACCACCAACATCAACACTGCCAAGACCCGGCTCGATCAGCGTCAGTCGCAGGTCTGCACCGCGCTCAAGCAGCAAGGTATCGTCATCTATACCATCACGGTGCAGCTTGCCGCTGCCGATGCCTCCACCCGCGCCCTCTACCAGGGCTGCGCCAGCAAGCCGGCCTATTACTTCGACACCAGCGACAACACGCAATTACGCACCAGCTTCCGCCAGATCGCCAACAGTCTCAGCAACTTGCGGCTGGCGCGGTAAGGAGGAGGGCCGCCATGCGTCGTTCCGAATCCGGCAATGCCGCCGTCGAGATGGCGGTGGTCCTGCCCGGACTGTTCCTGCTGATCATGGTGCTGGTCGAGACCATGTCGCTGATGTGGGTTTCGGCCGCCATGGAGAGCGCGCTGCGCAGCGCCTCGCGCTTTGGCCTGACCGGCTGGTCACCCGATGGGGTGGATCGGCAGGCGGCGATCCTGCGGCTGGTGGCCGAGCGCACCATCGGGCTGGTGAGTGAGCGCACCGCCACCATCGAGTCCCGTGTCTACGGCAGCTTCGGCCAGATCGGCCTGCCCGAGCCCTATGACGACACCCTGCCGCGCAACGGCCATTTTGACCCCGGTGAATCCTTTATCGACGTCAACGGCAACGGCCACTGGGACGCCGATATGGGTCGCGACGGCTTCGGCGGGCCGGGCGAGGTGGTGGTCTATACCATCACCTACAACGCGCCGTTCCTGACGCCGTTGCAGCGCTGGATCGGCGGCGGTGGATTCACCACGCTGCGGGCCAGCGCCGTGGTGCGCAACGAACCCTGGGGAGGCGGCTGATGTGTCGTTGCGATCGCGGCAGCGTACTGGTGGAGTTCGCCCTGGCCCTGCCGTTGCTGCTGGTGCTGCTGCTGACCAGCCTGGAATTCTCGGTACTGCTGCTGATGACCCAGAAGGTGCAGCGGCTGGCGGCGAGCACGGCCGATCTGGTGGCGCAGGCCGACGACCCCCTGACGGCGGCTCAACTGGATGCCCTGTTCTCCGCCGCCCCCTTCGTGGTCGAGCCGTTCGACCACGCCGCCGACGGCCGCGTCATCGTCAGCGCGGTGGTGCTGGGGGCCGGCAACCTGCCGACGGTGGCCTGGCAGCGATCCGACGCCGGCCGGCTGATGGCCGTCAGCGCCATCGGCAACCCCGGCGGCGCGGCGACGCTGCCGCCGGGATTCGCGTTGCGCCCCGGCGAGACGGTGATCGTCGCCGAGGCCTATCAGGCCTTTCGTCCCACCTTGACCGCCGCCGTGCTGCGGCCCAGCACCGTCTATGAACAGGCCTATTACCGGCCGCGCCTGGGGGCACTGGCGACGCTCAATTAATTCAGGCAATTGGACCGGGCCATGACCTTGGTCCACCGGAGCACTGGCTTCCGGCCGTGGCCTCCTTGCCCTCCGTCCGGCTCATCGAAACGGCCCGGAAGTGGTAGCCATGTCGTTGTTGGAAACTCCTTCGGAGGGTTGGGCATGAGTCCGCTGCTGCTGATTGTGCCGGTCATAGCCATATTGCTGGCTCCCTGGAGCGAGTCCGACGTGCCGCCGCCGTCCTTGGTACGGCCGGCCGAGGTGGCGAGTGAAATGGCGCCGACAGCGGCCGACCTCGCCCATGTCGCCTTTGGCGTGGCCAAGGAGCACCTCGCCGCCGGACGGCTGCCCATGGCCGCCTATTATTTCGAGCAGGCGGCACAGCACGGCCATGACCGCCCGGAGGTGTTTGACGCCCTGGCTTATGTCCACTACCGCGAGAATAATCTGGAACGCGGCGATGCCGTCCGCGCTCAGGCCGGCGCTTCCGCCGCCGAGGGCGAGTGGCGCGGACTCGCCGATGGCGAGCGGATCCTGGCGGCGCGGCGGATCGAGGCGGCGGGGCAGTTGTCCGCACGCCTCGATCTGCCAAGGCCGGCACCGCGGCCGGCCGTCGTGCCGGCCCGTGTGACACCGATGCCACTTCCGGACGCCGCCGGGGACGAGGTTTCTCCCGGCCAGCTGGTGGGGGCGCGGGCCTGCGGCGCTTTGGTCGCCGGCCAGCGCGGCAAGGGAATGAGCGCGGTGCGATTCCTGGGCGATCGGGGTGTCAATGCCGACTGCCTGGTCACCGAGGACGGCCCGGCGCCGGCGGAAACCACCATCTGGTACCAGGAGGACCATGCCGCGACGGCTAAAGCCATCGCCGCCATGCTGCCGGGCGGCGCGGTCCTGAAGCCGGCCGCCGACCTCTCCAACGCCGTGGAAATCCGCCTCGGCCGCACCTTCATCGACGCCGACCAAGCCGCCTTCCTCGGGGAGTTGACGGTTCGGATCTCGCAACAGTGAGGGACGGGAGAAATATCGCACTTGCGAAAAGATCGCGGCGCGGGCATACTTGCCAAGTCGAATTCGTTGGGCTTTTCCTACGACAAGCCCGGCTTCGGGTGCAATCCTGGACATCTCCCATTACCGATTTGATGCTCTGCATACTTTTGTGTGGGGCAATACCTGCGTTGGAGTACACATGTCCACTGGCACCGTGAAGTGGTTCAATAGCACCAAGGGTTTCGGCTTCATTCAGCCCGACGATGGCTCGGCCGATGTGTTCGTTCACATCTCGGCCGTCGAGCGCGCCGGCATGTCGAACCTGGGCGAGGGCCAGAAGCTTTCGTTCGAACTGGAGCGTGGCCGCACCGGCAAGATGGCCGCGGTCAATCTCAAGGCCGTCTAAGCCTGACGTTCCAAGAAATCCGCTGGCCTTGGTCGGCGGATTTCTTGTCCGCCCGTGCCGAGGGCCGCATTCCGCGGGTCCTGACCGGCAAGACGTGGCATCGCTTCGGCATATCCGACCCGATCAGGCCACCGCGCAAAGGGGATGGCTGATGGAAAAACCTGACGACAATTCCTGTCGCTGGATCTATGGCGACGTCCGTAGCGGCACCGCTACTTGGTGCGGCGTACCGACGCGTTGTGGTGACCCGTGGTGCAATGTGCATCGCGGTATGGTCTATGTTGCCTGCCGTCCCCGCGTCGTAAGGAAGGATGTCGCCGTGGTCGACCCTTCCTACATTCAGCAGAGCGAATCCCTCAGGGCGACCTCGACCGATGGCGTTCCCGGGGAGTTGCCGGCCAATTCGGTTGTGGCGTTCGGGCCTTCGGGCAAGAACGACTAACAGGGTGCGGAAAAACTCAACTTTCCTTTCGTCATTCCCGCGAAGGCGGGAATCCATGCGTCCGGCAGCACAGCATATGGGGGCAAACGCCAGTCCTTGCCCCAACATGGACCCCCGCCTTCGCGGGGGTGACGAGAT
>CAJANL010000023.1 GCA_903941105.1 uncultured Rhodospirillaceae bacterium | reverse complement strand
GGCGCGGTCCTTCATGGCCCGCATGTGGTCGACGGTGATGACGTCGACGTTGCCGGTGGTGGTGACGAAGATGTCGCCGCGCGGGGCGGCCTCTTCCATGGTCTGGACCTCATAGCCTTCCATGCAGGCCTGCAGGGCGCAGATGGGATCGATCTCGGTGACGATGACGCGGCAGCCCTGGCTGGCCAGGCTCTCGGCCGAACCCTTGCCCACGTCGCCGAAGCCGGCGACCACGGCGACCTTACCGGCCAGCATGACGTCGGTGGCGCGGCGGATGCCGTCGACCAGGCTCTCGCGGCAGCCGTACTTGTTGTCGAACTTGGACTTGGTCACCGAGTCGTTGACGTTGATGGCCGGCCACAGCAGGGTGCCCTTCTTTTCCATCTCGTAGAGACGGTGCACGCCGGTGGTGGTCTCCTCGGTCACGCCGCGGATGGCGGCGCCGTTGCGCGAGTACCAGGTCTTGTCGGTTTCCAGCTTCTTCTTGATGGAGGCGAACAGGACCTCCTCTTCCTCGCAGGTGGGGTTGGCCAGCACCGAAATGTCCTTCTCGGCGCGCATGCCGAGATGGATCAAGAGGGTGGCGTCGCCGCCGTCGTCGAGGATCATGTTGGGGCAGCCGCCGTCGGCCCAGTCGAAGATGCGGTGGGTGTAGTCCCAGTACTCTTCCAGGTTCTCGCCCTTGACGGCGAACACCGGCACGCCGGCGGCGGCGATGGCGGCGGCGGCGTGGTCCTGGGTCGAGAAGATGTTGCACGACGCCCAGCGCACATCGGCGCCGAGGGCGGTCAAGGTCTCAATCAGCACGCCGGTCTGGATGGTCATGTGCAGGCTGCCGGCGATACGGGCGCCCTTCAGCGGCTGCTTCGGGCCGTACTCGGCGCGGGTCGCCATCAGGCCGGGCATCTCGCTTTCGGCGATGTCGAGTTCCTTGCGGCCCCAGCCGGCCAGTTTGATATCGGCGACGATGTAATCGGTCATGGCGGTCCCTTGCCCCAATGGATGAATGCTGGCCGGGTTGTAGCAGCCCGCATCGACAAAGGCAACGGGATATAAAGATATCTTTATGTCGGCATGAGTGCTCGGCACCCCTTCTGCGCGTCCCCCGCCGGGTTAAGATGGCGTTACCCTCCTGGCGGTACTCCCCCCGAGTTAGCCCATCCAGTTAGACAGGACGGAAAACATATCGTGAGCAGAAGGCCCTATCTCCTCGCCGCCCTCCTTGGACTGCTGGCGCTGACCCTGGCCGGCGCCGCCAGCTATCCCCTGTTCCACGCCGTGACCACCACCGCCGGCATCGCACCGGCGCGGGACTCGACCTATTCCGAAGTGCGCTCGCGCATCGGAGCCGGCGAAGTGGTGGAGCTGGCCTTCTGGGGCCAGGGGGCCGGCATCGCCAAGCTCAAGGACGGCACCACCCTGAAAGCTTTGCTGCCGCCAGTGGTGGCCGGACGGCTGGCCGACGAGGCCGCCGTCGGAGGCGTGGCGGTGAGCTTCCACACCGAAACCTCGCCCGAGGCCGGGCTGGTCAGCGAAACCCTGCTGGCGGTTCTGGGCAATCTGGCGATCTTCGCGGTGATCGGCGGCGCCTTCTGGTTCTTCGGCATCCGCGGCGGCATGACCGGCGGCAACAAGGCCAGGCTGCACGCCCCCTCGGACAGCGAAGTGACCTTCGCCGACGTGGCCGGCTGCGACAACGAGAAGCTGGAGCTGATGGAGGTGGTGCAGTTCCTCAAGGACCCGCGCCGCTTCTCGCGGTTGGGCGCCCGGGTGCCCACCGGCGTGTTGATGAGCGGCCCGCCCGGTACCGGCAAGACCATGCTGGCCCGCGCGGTGGCCGGCGAGGCGGGGGTGCCGTTCTTCTCCATCTCGGGCTCGGACTTCGTCGAGATGTTCGTCGGTGTCGGCGCGGGACGGGTGCGCAAGATGTTCGCCACCGCCAAGAAAAGGGCACCCTGCATCCTGTTCATCGACGAGATCGACGCCGTCGGGCGGCAACGCTCGGGTGGCAACGCGCGGGCCGCGCACGAAGAGCGCGAGCAGACGCTGAACCAGCTTCTGGTCGAAATGGACGGCTTCAAGGCCAATTCCGGCGTGGTGGTGATCGCCGCCACCAACCGCCCCGACATCCTCGACGAGGCGCTGGTGCGGCCGGGCCGCTTCTCGCGCCAGGTGGTGTTGCAGACCCCGGACGTGGCCGGGCGCGACAAGATTCTCAAGGTCCACACCGTGGGGCTGCCGCTGGCCGACGACGTCGACCTGCACGTGGTGGCGCGCGGCACACCCGGCTTCTCCGGCGCCCAGCTGTCGCACCTGGCCAACGAGGCCGCCATCATCGCGGCGCGGGCCGGCTGCGATCTGGTGTCTGCCCGCGACTTCGAGGCGGCCAAGGACCGCATCCTGATGGGCACCGAGCGGGTCAGCGTCATGAACGAAGACGACCGCCGCCTCACCGCCTATCACGAGGCCGGCCATGCCGTGGTGGCGTTGCACATGCCGGCCTCGGACCCCATCCACAAGGCCACCATCGTGCCGCGCGGCCAGGCGCTGGGCATGGTGGTGCGACTGCCGGCCGGCGACAGCCCGGCGTTGCGCCGCTCGAAGCTGAAGGCGGATCTGGCGGTGGCCATGGGTGGTCGCGCCGCCGAGGAGCTGATCTTCGGCGCCGACGACGTCTCCACCGGCGCCTCGGGTGACATCCAGATGGCCAGTCGCATCGCCCGCAAGATGGTCACCGAGTGGGGCATGAGCGAACGGCTCGGCATGGTGGCCTTCGCCGGGCCGCATGTGGACCCCTATTCCGGCGAGGCCATGCGCGCCGACGACACCTCGCGCGAGATCGACGCCGAGGTCCGCGCCCTGATCGCCGAGGCGCGCATGAAAGCCCTGGCCATCCTCAAGACCTATTTCGGCCAACTCGAAACGGTGGCCGAGGCCTTGCTGGAGCGCGAAAGCCTGAGCGGCGCCGAAATCGCCGAACTCACCTGCACCAAGCACCTGCGCGCGGCGGCATTCAGCGCAGCGGAGTAGGCCGCCACCCCAGAGCACCGCGCCTGAACTATGAAACGCGGTACTCTTGCGAGCCTTGAGCGAGCGGCCAAGGGCACGAAGGTGCCCGCCCGGCGAGGGCAAATTCTTAAAGGCTGAAGCGTGATGCACATTGAGGGCATCACGCTTTAGCGCCGCCGGCCGGTATCGCAGAGGCCGCTCTGCTGGCAGTTGCTGGTCGCCGGACCGCTCGCCGCCGGTGCCGCCTGGGCACCCTGCGCCGCCGCCGGAGTGGTGGTGGTCGATCCGGCGGGGGCCGGCACGCCGATCAGGCCCTTGGCGAACTGCGTCACCCCGGCGATCACGCCCTGGCCCAGGCCGGCAAAGCCGGTGGCCGAAGCCGTGCCGCCGGCAGCGGCGCCGTTGGCAGCCACCTCGCCACGGGCCGGCCCGGCGCTGCCGCGAATATCGCCGCGCCAGCCTGCCGCCATGACGGCCGTTTCGGCGTCGGACGACAGGTTGGCAGCGGAGCGGTTGCCGAATGCCGACGCCAGCCCGGCCATGCCGATCACCCCACGGGCGCGGCCACCGTCGCCCGAACCCTCCATCGACGAAATGCCGCCGCCAGAACCGGCATCCGAGCGACCGGCGCCGCCCGCCGCGGCACCGATACCACCGCCGGCCCGGCCCGCGCCGGCCGCCGCCCCGCCGACGC
>CAJANL010000022.1 GCA_903941105.1 uncultured Rhodospirillaceae bacterium | reverse complement strand
TGGAAACCGGCGTGCAATTTTGACCCCCTAACCGGGGAGATCGGCGTCGAAAATTGACCCCCCTACCCTGGTGATGGCCGCCATCATCCGATGTTGAAAAGCATCGGAGCAGACCAGGGGATGACATTCGTGGAATCGATAGCGCGGGTCCGTCGGGACCATTTCGTTGGCAAGAAGGGCATCAAGCAGATCGCGCGCGAGCGCGGGCTGTCGCGCAACACGGTGCGCAAGATCGTGCGGTCGGAAGAGACCGCGTTCAGCTACGAGCGGGAGCATCAGCCCCTTCCGCAGCTTGGCCCGCACGTCGAGCGGCTGGAAGAGATGCTGGCGGCGAATGCGCGCAAGGGGCGGCGCGAGCGTCTGCGGCTGACCCGGATTTTCGACCTGCTGGAGACGGAGGGCTACACCGGCGGCTACGACGCCGTCCGGCGTCATGCGGCGCGCTGGAAGCGGAGCAATTCCCAGGCGGCGGCCGGGGAGAGCGTCGCAGCCTTCGTCCCGCTGTGGTTCGCGCCCGGCGAGGCGTACCAGTTCGACTGGAGCCACGAGATCGTGGTGCTGGGCGGGGTGACGACGACGGTGAAGGTGGCGCACATCCGGCTTTGCTACAGCCGGATGTTCCTGGTGGTGGCGTATCCGCGCGAGACCCAGGAGATGGTCTTTGACGCCCACGACCGGGCGTTTCGCTTCTTCGGCGGCACCTGTCAGCGCGGCATCTACGACAACATGAAGACGGCGGTGGATGCGATCTTTGCCGGCAAGGACCGTCGCTTCAACCGCCGCTTCGAGCAGATGTGCTCGCATTACCTGGTCGAGCCGGTGGCCTGCACTCCGGCCTCGGGGTGGGAAAAGGGCCAGGTGGAGAACCAGGTCGGCAATGTCCGCGAGTGGTTCTTTACGCCACGGGCGCGCTTCGCCACCCTGGCCGAGATGAACGATTGGCTGGCGGAGCAATGCCTGAAGAGGGCCGCCGAGGCCCATCCAGAAATGAAGGACCGCAGCGTTGCCGAGGTCTTCGCCGAGGAGAAGGGTGCGCTGATCGGCTATCGCGGCCCCTTCGACGGCTTCCAGAATGCCGATACCTCCGCCTCGAAGTGCTGCCTGGTGCGCTTCGACCGCAACCGCTACAGCGTCGATGCCAAGGCCGCCAACCAGGCGGTCAGTGTCCACGCCTACGCCGACCGGGTGGTGATCCGCCAGGGCGGCGAGGTGGTGGCCGAGCACGCCCGCGTCTTCGGCCGCGACCGCACCATCTACGAGCCCTGGCACTACGTCCCGGTGCTGGCCAGGAAGCCCGGGGCGCTGCGCAACGGCGCCCCATTCCGGGACTGGGAGCCGTCACCGATGCTGGCCACGGTCCGCCAGAGACTGGGCAAGAGCAACGACGCCGACCGGCATTTCGTCGACATCCTGATGGCGGCCCGGGAATACGGCCTTGAGGCAGTGGAGACTGCATGTGCCGAGGCCCTCACCGCCGGGACCTGCACCAGCGCGGTGATCCTCAACCTCCTTGCTCGGCGGGTGCAGCCGGTGGCCGCCGAACCGGTCGCCACCCCGGACTCCCTGGCGCTGACCATGCCGCCGGTAGCCGATTGCGCCCGCTACGACACCCTGTTGCTGGGGACCTGCCATGGAACGGCATGACCTCCTGGCGATGATGTCGGCACTGCATCTGGCCGGAATGCGCGCCGCCTACGACGAGGTGATGGCCGACGGCATCCGTCGTCAGCACTCCGCCCAGCGCATCCTCGGCGACCTGCTGAAAGCCGAGATGGCCGAGAAGCAGGCCCGCTCGATCCGCTATCGGCTGGCATCAGCCAGACTGCCGCTGATCAAGGAGCTGACGGACTTCGACTTCACGGTGTCGCCCGTCAACGCGCCCCTGGTGCGCGACCTCCATCAGGGCGGCATGCTCTCGCCGCCGCGCAACGCCGTCCTCGTCGGCGGCACCGGCACCGGCAAGAGCCATCTGGCAATCGCCATCGCCGCCAACTGCATCCGCAACGGCGCACGCGGCCGCTTCTTCAACGTCGTCGATCTGGTCAATCAACTGGAAGCCGAAGCCCGCGCCGGATGCTCCGGCAAGCTGGCCGAGCAACTCACCCGCGTCGATCTCGTCGTCCTCGACGAATTGGGCTACCTGCCGTTTCCCCAGAGCGGCGGCCAGCTGCTCTTTCACCTGGTCAGCCGTCTCTACGAGCGCACCGCCGTCGTCATCACCACCAATCTCTCCTTCGCGGAATGGGCCTCCGTCTTCGGCGACGCCAAGATGACCACCGCCTTGCTGGACCGCCTCACCCATCACTGCGACATCCTCGAAACCGGCAACCAAAGCTGGCGCTTCAATAACCGCAGCTGATCCGGCTTCGCGTCGCCGGTTGCCCAGGTGGGTCAACAGGAGACCTCCCACGCGCGCCCGCCGCCAGCTACTTGACGAGCGCTGCGGGCGCGCGTGGGCCCCTCCTATTGACTACCTGGACAACCAGCTATTCCACCAACAGGGGGGGGGTCAAAATTGGACGCCGATTCGGGGTTCAAGGGGGGTCAATTTTCGACGCCGATTGACAGGCCGACCCTGGACGCTACACGACACGCAGTCGCCGTCCATGGTGTGTGCCACTCCGGTATCAGTGCATGCTGGGAAGGCGGATCCCAATTTGGCTCGGCCCCGGCGGGGCGCACTTCTAAGCTCCCAGTGCGCGGCCTAGAGTGGACTCTTAGAAGGTTGACATGGTCGCTGGCATAGCCGGTGAGATTGGACCCCCGCAACCGCCTGCTACAGATAATGCTTGATAACCAGTAACTTCCTGTAGCTCGCAGGTGGACAGCCATATCGGCTTGAGAATGCTGCGGTAAACGCACTGACTTGGGAATAACCGAGGCGGTACGCGATTTCCTTTACCGCCAAATCACCCACCATCAGCATTTCGGCAGCCCTCTCCAGCTTCTTCTCAAGGATCCACTCGGTCATCGTCATCCCCGTCGCCTGACGGAATGCGATGGCTAACTGCCGTTGCGGTAACCCCACTTCGCGGGCCAGCAATTCCTGGGACGGAAGATCGATGAGATTGGACAGAAGGTATTCG
>CAJANL010000021.1 GCA_903941105.1 uncultured Rhodospirillaceae bacterium | reverse complement strand
TCGGCTTGCCGGCCTTCCAGATGGACTGGTGCACGTGCATGCCCGAGCCGTTGTCGCCATAGATGGGCTTCGGCATGAAGGTCGCGGTCTTGCCGTAGGAGGCGGCGACGTTGTGGACCACGTACTTGTAGATCTGGATCCAGTCGGCGGCCTGCACCATGGTGCCGAACTTGATGCCCAGCTCATGCTGCGAGGAGGCGACCTCGTGGTGATGCTTCTCGACCGGCAGGCCCATGTCGGCCATCACGGTCAGCATCTCGGCGCGCATGTCGACGGCGCTGTCCACCGGCGGAACCGGGAAATAGCCGCCCTTGACGCCGGGGCGGTGGCCCAGGTTACCCTCGGAGAAGTCCTTGGCCGACGACTCGGCGCCGTCCTCGGAATTCAGCTGGTAGAAGCCGCGGTTCATGCCGACTTCGAAGCGGACGTCGTCGAACACGAAGAACTCGGCCTCGGGGCCGAAATAGGCAGTGTCGCCGATGCCGGTCGAGCCCAGATAGGCCTCGGCGCGCTTGGCGATGGAGCGCGGGTCGCGGTCATAGAGCTGGCCGGTGGCCGGCTCGACGATGTCGCAGAACAGGATCAGCTGCGACTGGGCGGCGAAGGGGTCCATGGTGGCCGAGGCCAGGTCGACCTTCAGGATCATGTCGGACTGGTCGATGCTCTTCCAGCCGGCGATGGACGAACCGTCGAACATGATGCCCTCGGTGAGCAGGGCTTCGTCAACGGAAGAGACATGCTGGGCGGTGTGCTGCCACTTGCCCTTGGGGTCGGTGAAACGGAAATCGATGTACTTGACATCGTTCTCCTTGATCATATCGAGGACCTTCTTGACGTCGGACATGGTGACAGTTCCTGATAGTTGGCGTTGAAATTAGATTTGGCTCAAGACGAGCTCAGATGGCGTCGCTGCCGCGCTCGCCGGTGCGGATGCGGATGGCTTCCTCGACGGTGTAGATGAAAATCTTGCCATCGCCGATACGACCGGTGTGGGCCGCCTGCTGGATGGCCTCGACCGCCCGCTCGACCAGGGTATCTTCAATGACCAGTTCGATCTTCACCTTGGGCAGGAAGTCGACGACGTACTCGGCGCCGCGATAGAGCTCGGTATGCCCCTTCTGGCGGCCGAACCCCTTGGCTTCGGTGACGGTCAGCCCCTGCAGGCCGATCTCGTGCAGCGCTTCCTTCACTTCGTCGAGCTTGAAGGGCTTGATGATCGCTTCGATCTTCTTCATGGAAACCGCAATCTCTCGGTTGGCGTGGACCCAGCGTCGAACGCACCCCTCGTTTAGAGCGCGCTCCTCATTTAGCACGCATCGTGCCAGTTAGACCATCGGGAAAAACGTGGAATCTCCGCGGAAATCCTTGTAAATTTGCCCGTTTTTCGGGCACTTCCGCCTAATCTTTGGGCATATGGCGAGCAATAGCCGAGGAGTCTGGGCTGCCCGCCCGCGCTATGCTAGAGGTGGAGGTCAGATCCTGCCGCGAGTACCGCCCGTGAAGCCCGTCAACAGCGTCCTGTCGTCCTATGGCACCACCATCTTCGAGACCATGAGCCGGCTGTCCCAGGCGCACGGCGCCGTCAATCTCGGCCAGGGCTTCCCCGAGGGCCTGGAACCGGCGGATGTGGTGGCCAGGGCGGCCGAGGCGGTTGCGGCTGGCCCCAACCAGTACCCCTCGATGATGGGCACCCCCGACCTGCGCCAGGCCATCGCGGCGCATGACCGGCGCTTCTACGGCCTCGACCTGGACTGGCCGGGCGAGGTGATGGTGACCTCGGGCGCCACCGAGGCCCTCGCCGCCTGCCTGTTCGGCCTGATCGAGCCGGGTGACGAGGTGGTGCTGATCGAGCCGCTCTACGACAGCTACCTGCCCATCATCCGCCGCGCCGGCGGCGTCCCCCGGCTGGTGCGGGTGGCGCCGCCCCACTGGACCCTGCCCCGGGATGAACTGGCGGCGGCGTTCTCCGGGCGCACCAAGCTGCTGCTGCTCAACACGCCCATGAATCCGGCCGGCAAGGTGTTCGACGCGGACGACCTCGCCTTCATCGCCGGCCTGCTGGAGCGCTGGGATGCCTATGCGGTGTGCGACGAGGTGTACGAGCATCTGGTCTATGACGGTCGCCGCCATATCCCGCTGATCACCCTGCCCGGCATGCGCGAGCGCTGCCTGAAGATCGGCTCCGCCGGCAAGATCTTCTCGCTGACCGGCTGGAAGGTGGGCTGGGTGATCGCCTGCCCCGCCTTGCTGCAACCGGTGGCCAAGGCGCATCAGTACCTCACCTTCACCACGCCGCCCAACCTGCAGGCGGCGGTGGCCCATGGGCTGGGCAAGGACGACGGCTACTACGACGGGCTGACCGCCATGCTGGGGGCCCGGCGCGACCGTCTGGCGGCGGGCCTGCGGCGGGTGGGCTTCGCGACGCTGGCCACCGCCGGCAGCTATTTCCTGTCGGCCGACTTCCGCCCGCTGGGATTTACCGGCGACGACGACGCCTTCTGCCGCCATATCACCGAGCGGGCCGGGGTGACGGCGATCCCGGTATCCGCATTCTACCAGGGCGGCGAGGTCAACCACTTCGCCCGCTTCTGCTTTGCCAAGACCGACGCCGCCATCGACGAGGCGGTGGCGCGGCTGGAGCGATTCTTTCGGGGTGAGCCCCTCACGCCACCTTCAGCATCCGGCTGCGGCTGATCAGGCGTTCGACGATGGGGGTGAGGATCAGCTCCATGGCCAGCTCGGTCTTGCCACCCGGCACCACCAGGGTGTTGCGGCGGCTCATCCACGAGCCCTCGATGTTGCGCATCAGGCAGGGGAAATCGACGTCGAACTCCTCGGGCCGCCGGAAGCGCGCCACGGTGACGCTCTCGTCGGCGCTGGGCAGCTCGCGGGTGACGAAGGGGTCCGAGGTGTCCACCACCGGCACCTGCTGGAAATTGATGTCGCTGTGCTTGAACTGCGGAATGACGTAGCGGACATAGTCGTTCATCCGCCGCAGGATGGTGTCGACCACCGCCTCCTCGGAATAGCCGCGTTCGCTGGTGTCACGATGGATCTTGCGGGTCCATTCAAGATTGATCACCGGCACCACCCCGATCTTGACGTCCACCAGCTTGCTCAGGTCGAAGCCCTCGGCGCGCGCCACCCCATGCAGCCCCTCGTAGATCAGCAGGTCGGTGTCGCGCGGCAGGTCTTCCCACGGGGTGAACTGGCCGGACTTGAGTTCGGGATAGCCCAGCCTCTCCCCATCCTCGGCGGTATGGAGATAGAACCGCCGCCGGCCCTCGCCGGCCGCACCGTAGCTGCGATAGAGCGCCTCCAGTTCGTCGAACAGGTTGGCCTCGGGGCCGAAGTGGCTGAAGCTGTGGTTGCCCGTGGTCAGCGCTGCCTGGGTGGCCACGCGCATATCCGAACGGTCGTAGCGGTGGAAACTGTCGCCGTCGACAAAGGCGGCCGTCAGCCCTTCACGCCGGAACATCTTGTCGAACAGGTGCTTGACCGAACCGCGGCCGGCGCCGGACGACCCGGTGACGGCGATGATGGGGTGCCGTGTGGACATGGCCGAAGCCTCCCTCTCGTCCATTATTGCTTGACGGTAACCATACGGCACGAAGGGATACCGGCGCTTCACCCGCCGCGGGTGGCCGCGGCCTGCCGGCCGGAGGGGCCGTTTCCCGCGCCGATGGGTGGGACGCAGATTGGATAAAGCGCCCCCTTGACGAGACGGGGGCCTTTTCGCTAAACATCACGCCTCCTGTGGCGGGTGTAGCTCAGTTGGTTAGAGCGCCAGATTGTGGTTCTGGATGTCGGCGGTTCGATTCCGCTCACTCGCCCCATTCCCCCCTTATGATCTTCCGGCTCGCGCCGGGCGGGCGCATCGGCGCCCTTGGCTGCCGCCGCGCCTTGTCCGCGGCCCCATCGCCTGGCCGCTTTATCCATTATCGGTAACTTTTTGGGCACGCGAACGGTGCATCAATACCGATTATGAACACGGCGCTACCTCCTACAGAAGGTAGGATAACGGCGCCCTCTCGGATAAAAACAGCCGCAGAAGGTCACAAACGCGAAGCACCGCTGCGGTCACCCGGCTAACTCGAATTAGAGCCGGAAGGCCCGATGGCTGCCTTCCCTTGCACGGGGACTACACATGCAGAACGTGGAAATGCTTCTTATCGACGCCAATAAGCTGTTCAGGGAGGGCCTAAAGAAGCTGCTCGACGGCTCTGCCTTTGCCATCGCCGACGAGGCCGACAGCATGGCCGAAGGAATGCAGAAGCTGGAATCCGGCTTCAAGCCCCGTATCGCGCTGGTGGAATTCGACGCCAGCTCGGACGAGATCGCCGTGCTGCAGCAGATGCGCGAGAAGCACCCCGACGTCAAACTGGTGGTGCTGGCCGCCAGCACACGCAACATCCACAACTTGGCCCGCTGCTTCGAGGCCGGTGCCGACGCCTACCTGTTGAAGAACATCTCGCCCGACGCCCTGAAGCAGAGCCTGAAGCTGGTGCTGCTGGGCGAGAAGGTTTTCCCCACCCGGCTGGCGGCCATGCTGATCTCGGGCCAGGTCGACGCCCAGCGCCCGGCCGCCGCCTCGCCCGACCTGCAGGGGCTGTCCGAGCGCGAGATCCAGATCCTGCGCTGCCTGCTCAACGGCCATCCCAACAAGGTGATCGCCAAGAAACTCAGCATCACCGAAGCCACGGTCAAGGTGCACCTCAAGGGCGTGCTGAAGAAGATCAACGCCGCCAATCGCACCCAGGCCGCCATCTGGGCGCTCAACAACGGCCTGTCCAGCGACAATTCGCCGCTCGCCCCACGGCGCGGCGCCGGTGGCGCCCATGTCGAAGTGACCCCCGCCTGAAGCAGGCCCCTCCCCCCGCGGGGAGGGGATTTGCGCGACCGTGACCTCACTCCAACATCGCCACCCAGGCATCCACCGGGGCCGAGGACAGGCGGGGGCCGGCGGCGAGGCTGTAGTGGAACGCAGCCCCGAGGCCGCCCAACTGCAGGAAGACCTGTCCGGTCCGCGGCAGCCCCACCAGAAAGTTGGGTTGCGGGTCCACCAGATAGGCTTGCTGATCCCGCCGCGTCACCGTCGACAACCGGCCATCGGATCCGCGGTACAGGTTGCGCGGCCGACTGCCGGTGAGCTCCTGATCAAGAATGGCCTGGCGGGCGGCCATACTCATGCCGATCCCGACGCTGCCGAAGCTGTACGGCTGGTTGTTCCACTGGGCCTGGGCAGGAAGACCGGCGACGGCGGCGGTCATGAAGACCGCCGCACCGGCGAGGAGAGGTTTAACGTCCATGGCTGCAATCCCCGTCGAGCGTTGAGACGACGCTCCGGCAGATGGCAACTGGCGGGGCCGCCGTTCAGTGCGGCAACCCTTTATCATGCGGCTCTGCCCCCTTTTCCCGGCCGCGATGCTCCAGATTCTGACGGATGAGTTCGCCCTGCCGCGACGCGAACACCGCCGCCTCGGTCCGGTTCTGGAATTTCAGCGCCTTGAGGATGGCGCGCACCTTGGTCTTGACGTTGGCCTCGGTCAGCCCCAGCGAGCGGGCGATGGCACGGTTGGTCTTGGCCAAACGCACATTGTCGAGAATGGATAGCTCGGTGAAGGACAGCTTCTGCAGGGTATCGCATCGAAGCCGGTCGGTGACGATGTCCATCACCGCCGCCGAGGGCAGGATGGAATACCCCGATTTGGACAATTGCAGAATTTCGCGCACGCGCTCCATGGTCGCATCGGCGAAGATCACCCCGTCGGCGTATTCGAGAAAGCCGATGGAATCGAGGAACTCGGGGCTGCGGATCAGCAGCACCACCTTGTTGCGCCGGCAGAACTCGGTCAGCTCGTCCAGGTGATATTTGGCAAGCTGCTTGATCACCGGGTACGAGATGATGGTCACCTCGCCGGCGGCCGACTCGGGGTGCTCGATCATGCGGCGCGGATCGTCGAGAATGCGCAGGTCATGGCGCTCTGCCGGCTCGAATCGGCCGACGATCTCGCTCACCATCGCGGTGTCCTCGACGGCCAACGCTACCGGCACCTGCTGAGGCACGTCGGTCACGGTCGCCTCGGTCATGGCGCGGACCCCTTTCAATTCAGTGTGAAACGGCGGGTGTAGAGCAGTTCGAAACGGTCGAACTCCTCGTCCGACAAGGCGTCGAGAACCTCAGTGAGTTGCCGCCGATACCCCGGATCACGGATGAAGCAATCAAGATCCAGGCCGTCGATCATCGCCGCCAAAACCGGAAATCGCAGATCCGGCGGCATCGTTACGCATTGGTCTTTCTCGGAGTGCTGCCTGTCCCACAGCATTTTCACCCCTCCTCGCCTTTCTTGTGCAGCCGTGCCGGCATACCGTTACCGATGACTGCAATATACCACTCGTCAAGTGGATGCTTGAAATATCTATATACGAAGAAATATAAATTAAATATCAAATTACAGTATTACAACCAATGCCACCGCACACGATCACAATGTATTATCGCATTTTAGCCATTCACAAAACTTTCGGATATGACATTTTAAGCTCAAACGTGCCAATACTTTACAACCAATGACTTTAAGCTCGATTGCGCATCAACCGTATTCGCCCAACACTGGCCGACACAGCCGGCCTATCCTCAGCCGGCGGACACCATGGGACGAGCGAATGGATAGCGATCACCCGATAACGCCGGAGCTGCTGGCCGGTGCCTTCGCCGCAGCGCCAGCGGGAATTGTTGTCACCGCCGCTGACGGGCCGGGGAACCCGGTAGTCTACGCCAACGAGGCGTTCACCGCCATCACCGGCTACTCGACTGAGGAGGTGATGGGGCGTTCCCTCAGAATGCTCCAGGGCGCCGAAACCGACCGCCGGAGCGTCGAGACCCTGCGGGCCGCCCTGGCCGAACGGCGCCCCATCAGTATCGAACTGCTCAACTATCGCAAGAATGGCCAGGCGTTCTGGATGGGGGTGCGCATCCGCCCGGTGTTTGAACCCTCGGGGCGGCTGTGCTGCTTCGTGGGCGTGTTGAGCGACCTGACCGAGCGCCACCTGGCCGACGACGTCGTGCGCGAAAGTGAGGAGCGCCTTCGCGCCGTCACCGAGGCGATGCCGCTGCCCATGCTGCGGATCCGGCTGGACGGCCACATCCTCGAGGCCAACCAGATCGCCCACCACACCTTCGGGGTGCCGCAGGGGCAACTGGTCGGTCGCCAGATCGAGGAATTCGGCGAGCCGGGCGACACCGGGGCGCACCAGCTGTGTCAGACCATGCAGGCCCGCGGCACCGCCGACCGAATCGAAGTGCATGCCCGCCAGGCCGACGGCTCACCCATCATCCTGATGGCCTCGGCCCAATTGTACACGGTGCGCGGGGACAGCCGTTACCTGCTGATCTTCTACGACATCACCGAACTCAAGCGCCGTGAACTCGTTCTCATCAAGTCCAACGAGCGGGCCGAACGCACCAGCCGGGCACGCATGCGGTTCCTCGCCGCCGCCAGCCACGACCTGCGTCAACCGTTGCAGGCGTTGGCCATGTTCTCCTCGGCGCTGGATCACCATGTGGCGACGCCGCAGGGGCGCACCATCGTGCGCTCGATGAAGACGTCCCTGCATGGCATGGAGGAGATGCTCGACTCCCTGCTCGACATGTCACGGCTGGACGCCGGCGCGATGCGCCCCGAGCCGCAGGTCTTCCTGATCAACGATATCCTGGAGCGCTTGGAGGCGGAGTGCCGCCAGCAGGCGACGGCGGCCGGGCTTCATCTGATTTTCGTCCCCAGCAGCGCCGTGGTGCGCAGCGACCCCAAGCTGCTGTCGCGCATCATCGGCAACCTGCTGTCCAACGCCGTCCGCTACACCCGCCAGGGACGCATCCTGGTGGGGTGCCGCCACCGACGCAATTCGGTGCGGGTGATGGTGTGCGACACCGGCCCCGGCATTCCGGAAAGCCAGCGGCTGGCGATCTTTGGTGAATTTCACCAGGGCGACGTCTCCGGCCGCGGCGCTGGCATGGGCCTTGGCCTATCCATCGTGCAGCGCTTCGCCCGCCTGCTCGGCCACCGCATCGAGGTGCGCTCGGTGGAGGGCCGCGGCTCTACCTTCTCGGTCGAGGTGCCGTTGGCCGAAGAATGGCAAGCCCCGGCGGCCCGCGAGGCAGTCGAGGAGGACGTGCGCGAGATCGCGGGTGCCGTGGTGCTGGTGGTGGATGATAATACCGACATCCGCTCGGCGCTGCAGATCATGCTGGCGGCGTGGGGTTGCGACGCGGTAGCGGTATCGACGGCCGACGAGGCCTTCGCCGCGCTGGACGGCAAGCGCCCCGACATCATCCTCGCCGATCTCCACCTTGCCAATTCCGAGAACGGCGGCGTCACCGCCATCGCCGCCATCCGCCACCATGTCGGCGCGGATATCCCCGCCTTCCTGCTCACCGCCGACACCGAAGCACAGCCCGGACGCGGCGGTGGCGGGGTGGCGGTGCTTCATAAGCCTCTCGACCCCCTCGACCTGCGCACGGCCCTGGCGGACGCGCTGCAAGGACCGTGAGAAAGGCGGGGAGAAAGGCGGGCATGTGCGACGCCCGCGCCTCTCCTAAACCGCCCCGGCGACCTGACGACCGAAGCTGCGATTGGCGGCGATGGCCGCCTGGGTGCGATTGTTGACGCCAAGCTTCTTCATGATCGACTTGACGTGCACCTTGACGGTGCCTTCCAGCATTCCCAGCGAGCGGGCGATCTCCTTGTTGGAATAGCCCAGGGTCAACAGCTTCAGCACCTGCGTCTCACGCGGGGTGAGCGACTTGAAATCAGGGTTGAAATCGCCGCCCTCGTCCAATGGCGACCCCTCGTAGCCGCCCTCGGCGGTGCTGACCTCGTCGGCCGCCACCGCCTGGGCGGGAACGTAAAGCTCGCCCGACAACACCAGCGGCAGGACGTGCTTGAGAATCTCGCCGTTCGACGATTTCAGCACATAGCCGCGCGCCCCCGCCTCGATGGCCGCGCGGATGGTCGAGCGCTGGCGAGAGCCCGAAACGATCACCACCGGAACGGGCGGCAGCCCGTCGATGAACCGCTTGAGGTCGGCAATGCCGTTCAGCCCGGGCATCATCAGGTCGAGGAGGATAAGATCGAGACCGGGAGTCTCCACCGCCAGACGCCGGGTCTCCTCGGCGTTGCTGGCCTGGATGATGGAGACGTCCTTGCCATACAGACTTTCCAGCGCGAGCGATATACCGAATCTGAACAGCGCGTGATCGTCGGCGATAAGTACATTCATGTTGCTGCCTCTTTAACGGCGATAGCCGTGAGAAAAGGTAAAGGAGGTTATAGCGTGTAATGCGTTGCCCTACGCCCCCTATTTAGGAGTTACCCCCCGGGGACATATGACTCTTGATACAGTGATTGACACCATTGCGCGACCCAGCGATCCATAGGGATACCTGGATTGCCCTCCTTCACCCACACCCGGGTATTTAATTTGCGCCGACCGGGATTCAATCGCGGCAGTGGGCCGAGAAGTGGCGCCCCCTCTTTTGCGCAACGGCGTCACACCTTGGTGATAACGGACACATGCCGTCGACCGGCGGCCAACTCGCCGGCATTCCATTGCACCTCGGCGCGCAGGGGCAGGTGGTCGGAAGCGATGCGCGTCAGCGGCGTGGCATAGACGGTCAGCCGCCGCAGGCCGGCGCTCGGCCACACCCAGAAGCGGTCCAGCGGCAACAACGGCAGCCGCGAAGGAAAGGTGCGCGGCATCATCGAGGTGCCGAAGCGGCGGTCGAGGCGGCGGAGCGCGCCGCGCGACGGCCGCCACTCGTTGAAATCACCCATGATCACCGTCGGCAGCCGGTCGCCGGCTTCGGCCATGGCGTCGAGCAGCACCATGACCTGATGGCGGCGCTCACGGGCATTGAGGCCGAGATGGGTTACCACCACCCGCAGGCAGCGCCCGTCACCGAGGTCGAGGTCGCAGTCAAGCGCGCCGCGGGGCTCGAAATGGCCCAGGGTGAAATCGATGCGCCGCACCTCGCGCACCGGCCAGCGCGACAGCAGGGCGTTGCCGAACTTGCCGCGGCGCCCCTTACTGTTGGGGCCGGCCACCGCGTGCATGCCCATGGTGCCGGCGAAATAGTCGAGTTGGGTGCGTCCGTCCACCAACAGCTTCATATCGATTTCCTGCAGGCCGAGAACGTCGGCGTCGAGGCCATCCATCACCTGGGCGATGCGTTCGGGCATGTAGTGCCCGTCAGTGCCGAAGCAGCGGTGGATGTTGTAGCTGGCGAGTGACAGGAACACGGGGTCTCAAACCTCCAGAATCCAGCGGCCGCGCCGCGCCCGCGCCCGTGCCAGGCGGTTGACCAGTGCCAGGCCGGCGCCGATCACCAGCATCGCGGCCAGACCAAGGCCAATGGCGTTGGCCAGGTCGGGCCTGCGTAGCACCCTTACCGCCTGATCGCCCAGCACGCTCATGGCGATGATGCTCGGTGTCATGCCCACCAGAGTCCCAAGCACGAAATCGCGGAACCGCACTCCGGCGGCGCCCGCCACCAGATTGACCACCGAGAAGGCGGCCACCGGCGCCAGGCGCAGCAGCGCCACCGACACCATGCCGTGGCTGCCGAGGCTGCGGCTCACCCGGTTGACCTTCCAGCCCCCCAGACGACGCACCCGGGCGCGGCCAAGGGCGCGACCGCAGCCGAACAGCAGGGCGGCGCTGGCCATGACCCCCAGCAGCGACACCCCGACGCCGAACCCGGTCCCCATCACCGCCGCCGCTGCCATGGCCAGCAGCGAGGGCGGGAAGCGCACCATGCCGCCCAGCAGGAAGGCCCCGATGAGTCCTGCCGCCGCCGCCGGCTGGTCGCGCAGTCGCGCCAGCCGCTCGACCCACGGCCGCGCCACCTCCCACAGCTCAGGGGGAGCCAGCGGCCAGAGCGCCGTCGCCAACGCCAGCAGCGCCAGCACGCCGTAGGAAATCAGGACGCGCCGCGCCAATGGCCGGCGGGAAGGCCCCGGCGCCGCCCTCTCGATCCACAGCAGTGTTTCCATGGCCTGCTCGGGATCGGGCACGCCGGTGTGGGCGATGATCGGCACCACCCGGTCCGGTTCGCGACTGTCCAGCGGCACCAGCCGGTGCGCCCCCCCGGTCAGGGAGGCGATGGCGGCATGGCTGCCGCCCAGCCGGGCCTCGGCGTCGGCCACCCGTTCGGGGGAGACGCCGAGATGCTCGGCCAGCAGATCGAGGCGGCAGGCCCGGGCGGCGGCAGGCGCCTCGACCACCACGTCGCATTCGGTATCCAGGCCCATGGAGCGGTTGGCCAGATTGGCCGAGCCGACCCGCAGCCAGCGGTCGTCCACCACCATCACCTTGGAGTGGACCTTGACGTCACGGCCACCGCTGGTCACCCAGTAATAGCGCAACCGCCCATGGCGGTCGGCCGCCTGCAGGCGCCGGTACAGCCGGGACCGCGCCACCCCCATGGTGGAGCGCTCCAACAGGCTGACCGGCTCGCCCGGCCCGATCACCACCATCTCGGGGCAGTCGTCGCGGCGCAGCCGACGTTCCAGCGCCAGGGCAACGCTGCGCGACGCGAAGTACTGGTTCTCGATGAAGATGGAATGGCGCGCCACCGCGATCATGTCGTGATAGAGCCGTTCCGCCTCGCGCACCATGGGCTCACCATCCCAGGCCGGGGAGGTGCGGGCGATGGCGACCTCGACATCGCCGCACAACTCGGCGACCTCGGAGGGCCACGGCGCCGGATCGGACGCGGCGGGTGATGGTGCCAGCCGCTCGCCCGAGGCGGTGTACCAGCGCTCGCGGCAAATTTCAGCCAAGGCCGCCGCCGCATCGCCGGTCATCGCCGCCATGACGTCATGGAATGGTGGATAATCGGGAAAGGCGGGGTCGCGGCGGCGAGGGTCGACGGCAAAATGGGCGCGGCTGTCCCAGCGCTGGCTGGAGATGTCGAGGCCCCCGATGAAGGCGAGACGGTCGTCGATCACCACGATCTTCTGATGGTGCGAGGCGCCGATGGGGTGGCCGTCATCAAGGCGGAAGCGCAGCCGCGAATGGGTCAGCCAGTCCATCTTGATGAAAGCGCCGAACTCACGGTTGATGGCGTAGAGCATCGCCGAATCCCAGATCAGCACACGGATATCGAGGCCACGGCGGCGGTGGGCAAGACGATCGAGCAGCGCGCCGATCTCGTTGGGCAAACCGTCGGGGGGCAAGCCGTCGGGGGGCAAGCCGTCGGGCCTGCTCTCGGTTCCGCGCAGCAGACGGGTCCGGCTGTCGAATTCCCAGCCGACCATCAGGATGGAATGGCGGGCCTGGGGCAAGACCTCGGCCAGGGCGCGGAAATAGGCCTCGGCATCCACCACCACGCCCAGGCGGTCGGCCCGGGCGGTGCGCCAGCAGTTCCTGCCGGGCTGGAACAATCCCACAGACCCCATGCCCTCTAGAACACCCGCTTAGCCGCCGGGTTCCAGCGCCTCGCGAAGGCGTTGGGTGATGCGGCCGGTAACCGGCCAGCCATGGTCACGCTCATAGGCGCGGATGCCCTGGCGAGTCAGCCGGCCGACGATGCCATCCACCGGGCCGGCATGATAGCCGCCGCGATTGATGTCGCGCTGGAGTCGATGAATGTCGACCTCACCCGAGCGGGCCGGCAATCCATAGGGCCGGTCGGCCAGGGGTGCCGGTTGCCTCACCTCCGGAACCGCGGCCACCTCGCCCGAACGCGGCGCCAGCAGGATGATGCGGCCCTCCTGCGGAGGCGGCTGCTGAAGCGGAGGGGGCGGAGGTGCCGTCATCTGCGCCCGCTGCTGCGGCGGCATCAGGCGCTCGACCTCCTCGCGGTCGCCGGCGGCATCGGCATCGCCATGCGCCACGGCGCGATCGAACCATCCCCAGGCACGGCCAAGATCCTGCGGCACCCCCAGCCCCCAGGCGTAAAGCCGACCCAGCATCAGTTCGGCCTCGGGGTTGCCGGCCTCGGCGTCGGGGGTCAGCTGGCGAACGGCCTCGCCATAGTCGGCGCGGGCATAGGCATCGACGCCCCTGGCGTAATCGGCCGCCGCCGGAAATGCGACGGACAGCGCCAGCAGGAGGATCAGGACGACGCGGCGGCACTCCATCCCGCAGAGATTGCCCCGCCGCCCCGGTTTTCCAAGCTCTCCCGGCGGTCAGGTACCCGGATCGATCAGGTCGCGATAGGCGTACCAGCTGGCGTGTCCGATGAGCGGAAGGGTGAACACCAGCCCGACTAGGAACAGCCCGACGCCGAACAGTGTGAACAGGCCGATCAGGAAGGCCCACAGCAGCATCGGCCGCGGGTTGTGCCGCACCGCCTCGACGCTGGTCAGCATGGCGGTGACGGCATCCACCTTGCGATCCACCAGCATGGGCACCGCCACCGCGGTCATGGCGAACACCACCGCCGCCATGGCGGCACCGGTCAGCGTGCCCACGACCAGGAAGGAGAAGCCGCGATCGGACAGCAGGATGGCGGAGATGACGCCGTCGAGGGCGGGCGGAGCCCCGCCGAAGAACAGCATGAATTCCAGAATGGCCAGCCGGGTCCAGGCAAGGAAGATGATGACCAGGAAGGCCCCCACCAGACCGATCTGGCTGGGGTTGCGCCGCATGGCGGTCAGCGCCGCCATCAGCGAGGCGGGCTCGCCCTGCGAAAGCCGGCGGCTGGTCTCGTAGAGCCCCACCGCGGCGGCCGGCGCCACGATGGCGAAACCCAGGCCCAGCGGCAGGATCAGATAGCCGGCCTCCACCATCTCAAGGCCGAACAGCAGCAGGACGCCGATCGCCGCGAAGACACCGCCATAGGCCAGGCTGACGCCGGGCGCCGCCAGCATGTCGGCCCACCCGGCCGACAGCCACTGCCACGGATGCTCAAGGGTGATGCGCCGCACGCGGACGGGCACGCGATCGATCGAGACGACGCCGGGCATGACAAGCACCTCCGCAAGGACCCCCAAGCCGTTAGATGGGAACCGGCGCGGCGGGGTGCAACGCCCCCTCAATGCGAGAACAGCACCGGCACGCGCATGTGGGCCAGCACGTGCTTGGTGCCTGCGCCGGAGCGCGAGAGCGGCAGGCCGTTGCCGGCATGGGCGCCCATCACCAGCAGGTCGGCATCGTTGTTGTAGGCGGTGGAGAGCAGCGCATCCATCACGCCCAGGCCCTCGGTCTGGATGCGTTCGCCGGTGGTCGGCAGCCCATGGGCCCGCAGGTGGTCGAGGATGTCGACCTTGGGCTGGGAGTCGGGCACCGGTCCATGCTTGCCGACGGTGGCGAGAACCACATGCTCGGCGCCCGCCATCAGCGGCAGGGCGTCATGCAGGGCGCGGGTGGATTCCTTGCCCGAGCGCCACCCCACCACCACGCGGCGGCCGATGGTCTCGAAGCGGCCCTCGGTCGGCACCACCAGCACCGGGCGGCCCGATTGCAGGATGATCTGCTCGGCCAGGTCTTCCGGCACGTGCGGCCCCGGCTGGAGCATCACCACCAGATCGGCGTAATGGCAGCAAAAGGTGACTTCGCTCACCAGGTCGCGGGAATTGCCGTGGGTGAGCTGCCACCAGCGGGCATCGCTACCGGCCTTGGCCTCGAAGGCGGCCCGGGTTTGTTCGGCGAGCGCCAGCATGGTGTCGCTGGAGCGGCGGGCCACCAGCGCGCTGGGGACCGTCTCGCTGCGGGCGAACAGGCCGGTCAGCCGTGCCGAGAAACGCTTCGCCAGGTCCACTGCCACCGCGATGCTGTTGGCGTCCACCGCCTCGCCGTCGAGATGGACGAGAATGTCCTTGATGACCATGGGCCTCCCCTCGCCCGTGACATATCACGGGACCGCTATAGTTGACCCCGGTCGAAGGGACCCGTCAAGGGGATTTCGGCAAATCGGATATGGAATGCGTATTATTGTTCCCAGCCGCATTCGGCCAGCAGCGCCCGCATATGCTCCGGCACCGGCGCGGTGGCGGTGATGGCCGGCTTCCTGGGGTTGAGCGGCACCGTGATGCTGCGGGAATGCAGGTGGAGATGGTCGCCGGCCAGGGTTCCGGTCCCCTTGCCATAGATGACGTCACCCACCAGCGGGCAGCCGATGGCCGCCATATGGGCGCGAATCTGATGGGTGCGGCCGGTGAGCGGCCGGCATTCCACCCAGCACAGGCGGTCGGTGGCGCCCAGGACCCGCCATTGGGTGGCCGAGGCGAGGCCGTGCTCATCCACCACCATGCGCCAACCGAACTTGCGCTCCAGCTTCTTGAGGGGCAGCTCGACCACGCCGGACTCGCCGTGCGGTCGGCCCACCGCCACCGCCCAGTAGACCTTCTCGACCTTGCCCTCGGCGAACAGGCGGCCAAGCTCGGCCAGCGCCTTGCGGTGCCGCCCCAGCACCAGGCAGCCCGAGGTGTCGCGGTCGAGCCGATGCGCCAGTTCCGGCATTCGCGGCAAACCGAAGCGCAATTCGTCGAGATGGGCCTGCAGGGTGTCGCCGCCGCGCTCGCCGCCATGCACCGGCAAGCCGGCCGGCTTGTCGATGATCAGCATCAGGGCGTCGCGGTGGAGCAGGCGGGAGGCGAGATCAAGCATGCCGCAACCCTATCACGGAGCGCGGGCGTTACGCGCGTCCCTGATAATACAGGTTCTGCACGTGCTTGCCCGAAGCGAAGAACACCCAGCGTTCGGCCAGCAGGCCGAGATACTGGCTGACGAAGGCGGTGGCCAGCAGAATGGGCTCGCCGCCACGCAATCCGGCTACCAGCAAGACGGCGGGAAGGGCGAAGCCGGCCAGCAGGAAGAATGCGGTCAGGCCCCGCACCGTCTCCGGCCCGCCGGGGGCGACGAACTCGGTGGTGTTGAACGACTGGCCCATGAAGCCCTGGCTGATCTGGCGGATGCGGTCGTGGTGGATGCCGATGGCGCTTTTCAGGGTGGAGCGCTGCTTGACGCGGCTGTTGCGCCACACCTGCACCGCCCGGGTGGTCAAGGCCAGCAGGGTCAGGGACACCGCGTCGCCCACCAGGAAATCGCGCATGGGGGACTTCATCACGGCGGCATAGGTGGCGGCCAGGGTGAAGCCCGAGGCCAGCCCCATCAGGGTGTAGTTGATCACCGTCCACGAACTGGCCCATTCGCGGATGAAGCGGACGCAGGCGTAGATCATGCCGGTGCAGACGAACAGCAGCAGCGCCGCCCCCACTGCCAGGAAGCCGACCGCCATGGTCAGTTCGAGGTCCTTGCCGTTGCTGAAGGTCAGCAGCACCGGGCTCCAGCCCAGGGCGTGCAGACCGCCATAGACAACGGCGGCGCCGATGACCGCCGGCAGCAGCAGGACCTCGCGCGCCAGCCACGATGTCTTCCATTTGGTCGCCGAGCGCCACGCCCGCTGCGGGTTGGCGAGATGGAAAAACGAAGCGAACAGCCCGAGCCCCAGGAAGGCCAGCGCCACCAGGCTGCCGATGGCGTAGAAGCCGCCGCTCTCGCGCCCGGCCCCGGCGCCGATGACGAAGTAGAACTGCCCGGTGACCAGGGCCACCAGCATGCCCTGGCCGGCGCCGATCAGGGTGGTGAGGAACAGGACGGAGAAGGCGGGCTTCATGGCATCACCAGCTCGACAGATCGTCGATGACGGGGGCAGTGAAGGCGGGAGCGGGCTGTTCGCCCTCCAGCTTCAGCGGGTTGTCGGCACGCACCAGCTCGTCGTGGTGCAGGCGCATGCGGGTCTTGCGCCGCGGCAGGTAGTGGTTGGCCGGCTTGGTGCCCCACTCCGGCATCAGCTGGAAGCCGGCATTGTCGCGGATGGCCTGCGAGGCCTCTGAATCGGGGTCGCGCACGTCGCCGAAGATGCGGGCACCGGCCGGGCAGGCCAGGACGCAGGCCGGCTTGCGCCGTTCCTCGGGGATCGAGGTGTCGTAGATGCGGTCGACGCACAGCGTGCACTTCTTCATCACGCCCTGCACCGGGTCGAACTCGCGGGCGCCGTAGGGGCACGACCACGAACAGTATTTGCAGCCGATGCACTTGTCGTAGTCCACCAGCACGATGCCGTCCGACTCGCGCTTGTACGAGGCGCCGGTGGGGCAGACCGGCACGCAGGGCGGTTCCTCGCAATGCAGGCAGCTCTTGGGGAAGTGGATGGTCTCGGTGTTGGGGAAGGTGCCGCACTCGAAGGTCTGCACCCGGTTGAAGAACACGCCGGAGGGCTGTGGCCCGTAAGGATCGACATCGGTCAAAGGCCCCGCCCAACCCGAAGTGTTCCACTCCTTGCATGAGGTGACGCAGGCATGGCAGCCGACACAGACGTTGAGGTCGATGACCAGGGCGTATTGCTTAGTCATGGCATGGCCTCTTGGCTCCAATGCCCTCCCCTGCCATCGGCGGGGGAGGGTTGGGTGGGGGCCCAACGAGCGGAGCGAGGCGGGAGTGGTGCCGCGCGGACACACTCCCGCGCTTCGCTTGGGCCCCCACCCCACCCCTCCCCCGGCTTCGCCAGGGGAGGGAGCTATTGATGGCACTCACCCCTTCCTCCCGGCGAAGAACGCCCGAATGCGGCCGGTGAAGCCGGTCTGGCCGGGGAACTGCTTGATGGGGTCAAACCGCGGCCAGCTCTCCTTGGGCTCGTCCGGGCCGGCGGCGGTGACGCGCACCCGCACGTCGTACCAGGCGGCCTGCCCGGTGACCGGGTCGGAGTTGGAGACATGGCCGGCCAGTTCCTCGCTGATCAGGTGGTTGAGCAGGAAGCCCTTCTTGGCCTCGTCGGCGTCAGGCGCCAGACCCCAGGCGCCGGGGGCCTTGCCGATGGCGTTCCAGGTCCACACCGTGCCGGGCTCCACCGCCTCGGTGAAGCGGGCCTGGGCGCGCACCTTGCCCCAGCGACTTTCCGCCCACACCCAGTCGCCATCGCCGAAATTGCCCACCGCCCCCACCGTGGGATGGACGAACAGCACGTTGCTGGTGTGGATCTGGCGCAGCCAGGCGTTCTGCGAATCCCACGAGTGGTACATGGCCATGGGACGCTGGGTCAGCGCCGACAGCGGATACTTGATGGTGTCGGTCTCGCCCCACTCCAGGGGCACGTGGAAGAAGGGCAGCGGGTCGAAGAAGCCGCCGACCCGCTCGCGCAGGTGGTCCGGCGGCTGCTTGCCCAGCCACTTGCCCTCGGCGGCGAGGCGGAACTTCTGCATCACCTCGGAGTAGAGGTGGATGATCATGGGATCGGTGTAGCGCACCAGACGGTGGCGCCGCGCCCAGGTCAGGTAGCCCTTGTTCCAGTTGCGCATGTACTGGTAGCTGCGCGGCATCTCGTAGTGGAAATGATTGTTGTTACGGGCGTACATGTCCCACTGGCTGGGGTTGGGCTCGCCCACCAGGAACTTCTCGCCCGATTTGCCGCGCCAGCCCGACAGGAAGCCGATTCCCGACCCCGGTTCGGTCTCGAAATTGACGATGAAGTCGGGGTAGTCGCGGAACTTGCGGCTGCCGTCCTTCTGCACGAAGGCGGGCAGCTTGAGGCGCGTCGCCAACTCGATCAGCACGTCCTGGAACGGCTTGGACTCGCCCAGGGGCGGCAGGATCGGCACCCGCACCGAATCCACCGGCCCGTCGAACTCCGAGATCGGGCGGTCGAGAATGCTCATCACGTCGTGGCGTTCGAGATAGCTGGTGTCGGGCAGCAGCAGGTCGGCGAAGGCGGCGGTTTCGGACTGGAAGGCGTCGCACACCACCAGGAAGGGGATCTTGTGGCTGCCGTCCTCGTGCTTGTCGGTGAGCATCTTGCGCACCTCGACCGTATTCATGGTCGAGTTCCACGCCATGTTCGACATGAACAGCAGCATGGTGTCGATGGGGTAGGGATCGCCGCGCCAGGCGTTGGTGATGGCGTTGTGCATCAGCCCGTGCACCGACAGGGGGAATTCCCACGAGAAGCCCTTGTCGAGCCGCACCGGGTTGCCCTTGGCGTCCACCGCCAGATCGTCGGGATCGGCCGGCCAGCCCAAGGGCGTGCCCACCAGCGGCTCGTTGGGCCGCACCGCCTCGAAGCCCTTGGGCGGCTTGGGGCAGGGTGGAATGGGACGGGGAAACGGCGCCCGGTGGCGGAAGCCACCCGGCCGGTCGATGGTCCCCAGCAGCGTCATCAGGATGCCGAGGCTGCGGATGGTGTGGAAGCCGTTGGAGTGCGCCGCCAGACCGCGCATGGCGTGGAAGGCCACCGGGTTGCCGGTGACGGTGTCGTGGTCCTTGCCCCAGCAGTCGGTCCAGGCGATGGGCAACTCGATCTTCTGGTCGCGCGCCGTCACCCCCATCTCGTGCGCCAGACGGCGAATGGTGGCGGCGGGAATGCCGGTGATGCCCTCGGCCCACTCCGGAGTGCTGTCCTTGACCCGCTCCTTGAGCAACTGGAACGACGGCTTGACCTCAGTGCCGTCGGTCAGCCGGTACGAGCCCAGCAGGCGGCCCTCGGTCCCCTCCGCCCGTGAGATGGTGGCAGCGTCGGTGGCGAGGTCCCACCACAGCTTGTCGGGGGTCTCGAAGGTATCGGGCCGCACCGGCACGTCGGGATCGCGCACGAACAGGCCGAACTCGTCGCTGGCCGGGTCCTGATTCACCAGCTCGGCGGCGTTGGTGTACTGCATCAGGAAGTCGCGGTCGAACAGGCCCAGTTCGATGATCTCGCGGATCAGGGCCAGCAGCAGGGCGCCGTCGGTACCGGGGCGGATGGGCACCCACTCGTCGGCGATGGCAGCGTAGCCGGTGCGCACCGGGTTGACCGCGATGAAGCGGCCGCCGTTCTTCTTGAACTTGCCCAGCGCGATCTTCATGGGGTTGGAGTGATGGTCCTCGGCGGTGCCGATCATCACGAACAGCTTGGCGCGATCGAGGTCGGGGCCGCCGAATTCCCAGAAGCTGCCGCCAAAGGTGTAGATCAGCCCGGCTGCCATGTTGACTGAGCAAAAGCCACCATGGGCAGCGTAATTGGGGGTGCCGAACTGCTTGGCGAACAGGCCGGTCAGCGCCTGCATCTGGTCGCGGCCGGTGAACAGGGCGAATTTTTTGGGGTCGGTGGCGCGGATATGGGCCAGTCGCTCGCCCAGGATGGCATAGGCCTCATCCCACGAGATGGCCTCGAACTCGCCGGTACCGCGCTCGGCGCCTTCCTTGCGTTTCATGGGCTTGGTCAGGCGGGCGGGAGAGTACTGCTTCATGATGCCCGAGGCACCCTTGGCGCAGATCACGCCGGCGTTCAGCGGATGATCGGGATTGCCCTCGATGTAGCGCACCTCGCCGTCGCGCAGGTGCACGCGGATGCCGCAGCGGCAGGCGCACATGTAGCAGGTGGTGGTCTTGACCTCCGAGCGGCCGATCTCGGCGTCTCGAACGGATACCGGGTCCCTCATGGTGCCCCCTTATGGCCTTGGAAGCACTTTAGATTAGACCGGACTAATAAACAACAGCGGCATCAGGGGCCGTTCGCTACGCCCGCCGCCAAAGCGGGGATAGATATTCCGCCCACCACTTTGGTGAGCAGGCTCGATGTGCATGGCACAGATGCAATGTTACATATTAATGAATACGGTAAGGCCCATGTTTCCTTGAGTTTGCACAGTTATGCGCCAACGACATGACAGCATTGCCATGCTTCTTGCGCTTGAAAAAATTTATTTTTTGGTTCATGTTCCGGCAATATTGCATTGCATCGACCTTCCGCCCATACGGTGTTTACCGTATGGCTAACCGCGCGGGGAAATTATGCTGGAAAATCATCGAATTCCCGCCCGACTTTTTGGGCAGGTCGCTCTGACGGTGATACTGGTGCTGACCGTGGCGATCTTCGGCTTGAACGCCATGAGCGGCGTCCACGCCCGCATGAAATCCATGTACGATGATCGGGTGGTATGCCTGGGGCAGATCGCCGCCGTCGCGGATGCGCTGCAGGAGATCCGCAGCCACGTCGTGGTTCTTCTCGGGTCGGACAATTTCAGCGACGACAGCAAGGCCGCCACCGTCACGCTCAATACCAAATTCGACAAGATCATCGATGACCAGTGGAAGGCCTATGTCGAGACATTCCTGACGCCCGAGGAAAAGCAGCTGACGGATAAGTTCGCTGTCCAGCTGGCGCTGTATCGTTCGCTGCGCACCGAGGTGCTGCAGTCACTGACCGCCGGCGACATTGCCACGGCGCGTGCCATCTCGAAGTCGCGCGGCACCGCCGCCTTCACCGCCGCCATGGAGACCCTGCATGACCTGACGGCTCTCCAGGTGCGGGTGTCGAAGGAAGAATTCACCGCCGCCGAGGCGAGCTACGGCCTCGCCCGCACGGTGAATTTGACCGTCGTGATCATCGGTCTGGCCCTGTCTTTGGCACTGGCCCTGGTCATCATCCGCTCGATCACCCTTCCCGTCGGCGACATGATCGCGGTGATGGGCCGCCTTGCCACCGGCGACACCTCGGTGACGGTGGGAGGGCGCGAGCGGCGCGACGAAATCGGCGAGATGGCGCGCGCCGTCGAGGTCTTCAAGGCCAACGCCATCGAGCGCCTGCGGATGGAGGAGAGCGAGAAGCGGCAGATCGCCGTCCGGGAAGCCCGTTCCCAGGGCATCGAGAAGCTGACCCGCGATTTCGACACTGCCGTTTCCGGCGTCCTCGATGTGGTGGCGGGCGCCTCGACCGAATTGGAGGCGACGGCGCAATCCATGTCCGCCACCGCCCACCAGACCAACCGGCAAGCCAACACGGTCGCCACCGCCAGCGAGGAAGCCTCGACCAGTGTGCAGACGGTGGCCTCTGCCGCCGAAGAACTGTCCGCCTCCATTCTGGAGATCGGCCGTCAGGTCGAGAGGTCGCGCCAGGTGTCGCTGGCGGCATCCAGCGATGCCAGCCGGACCAACGACACCGTCCGGGGGCTGGCCGAGAGTTCCGCCAAGATCGACAACGTGGTCAATTTGATCACCGACATCGCCAGCCAGACCAATCTGCTGGCGCTCAACGCCACCATCGAGGCGGCGCGCGCCGGTGAGGCGGGCAAGGGCTTCGCCGTGGTCGCCAACGAGGTCAAGCACCTCGCCAGCCAGACCGCCAAGGCCACCGAGGAAATCAGCGCTCAGATCGGTGCGGTGCAGTCCTCGACCCACGAGGCGGTGGTGGCCATCAGCGGCATCGCCAGCCGTATCGATGAGATCAACGAGATCGCCGGCGCCATCGCGGCGGCAGTGGAAGAACAGTCTGCCGCCACCGCCGAGATCGCCCGCAACATCCAACAGGCCGCAGCCGGAACGCAGGACGTATCCAGCAACATCGGCTCGGTGACCGCGGCGGCCGGCGAAACCGGCGCCGCCGCCGGGCAGGTCCTGTCGGCGGCACGCTCGCTGTCGCACGAAGCCTCGGACCTGCGCGAGGTGGTAGGCCGGTTCCTCAACAGCATGCGCGCGGCGTAGTCAGCAGCCCTTCCACACCGGATGGCGCTTGGTCAGGAAGGCGTCGATGCCCTCGGCGGCATCGGCCGCCTGCATGTTGGCGGCCATCACCGCGCTGGTGTAGCAATAGGCGTCGTCCAGGGACATTTCGACCTGATTGTAGAAGGCGTCCTTGCCCACCTTGAGGGTGTAGGATGACTTGGCGGCAAGGGCGGCGGCGACCTCGTCCACAGTGGCGTCCAGCTCGGCGGCCGGCACGGCGCGATTGATCAGGCCCCAGTCGGCGGCGGTGGCGGCATCGACGGGCTTGCCGGTCAGCAGCATTTCCATCGCCCGCTTGCGCGACACCACCCGGCTCAGCGCCACCATGGGGGTCGAGCAGAACAGGCCGATGTTGACGCCGGGAGTGGCGAACTGGGCGCCGTCGGCGGCAAAAGCCATGTCGCAGCTCGCCACCAGCTGGCAGCCGGCGGCGGTGGCCATGGCGTGCACCCGGGCGACCACCGGCTTGGGCAACCGCACCACCGCCATCATCATCCGCGAGCACTGGGCGAATACCGCGGCGATGCCGTCCTCGCTCTCGATGCCGCTCATTTCCTTGAGGTCGTGCCCGGCGCAAAAAGCGGGGCCGTTGGCCGCCAGCACCACGACGCGGACCGCCGGATCGGTGCCGGCGCGGGAGAGGGCCTCCTCGATGGCGGTCATCATCGACGTGGACAGGGCGTTGCGGGCCTGAGGGCGGTTGAGGGTCACGGTCGCCACTCCGTTCTCGACGGAGGTGAGCACTAGGGAGTCGGACACCGGACATGGCTCCTTGAACGGGGGTGGGTCAGGCGGCAAAGTGTGACGGTGAATTCCACCCGGGGCAAGGACACGATGGCCGCCATCACCGCCGAGACATTCAACGAGATGATCCGCCTGGTTCCCCTTGCCCACCATCTCGGCATCCGCGCCGATTCCCTGAAGCGGGGCGAAGCCAGGCTGGTGATGCCGTTCGGGCCGGGACTGTCGCGGCCGGTCAACGTGGTCAGCGGCCCGGCGTTGATGACCTTGGCCGACGTGGCGCTGTGGGCGGTGGTGCTGTCGGCCATCGGCCCCATCGAAATGGCGGTCACCACCTCGATGACCACCAACTTCCTGCGCAAGGCCGAGGGCTGCGACATCATCGCCGAGGCCCGCCTGCTGAAGCTGGGCCGGCGTCTGGCGGTGGGAGCGATGGAAATGGTCGACGCTGGCAGCGACGAGATGGTGGCCTATGCCACCGGCAGCTACGCCATCCCGTGACGGGAGGGCGTAGCGGTGCCGGACGCGCTCACTTCAGGCCGAGGATCTTCTTGGCCTTGGCCAGGGTATCCACCGACTCCTGGTGCTTGCCCGCCTTGTGGAATGCCTCGCCGTCGGCGCGGAGCTTCTTGACCTCGGCCAGTTGATCGGCCATGAGGGTGGGGTTCTTGGCCAGGGCGGCGTCGATTTCGGCCATGTCCATGGGGCAGTGCATGGCGAAGGCCGGCGCGGCGAACAGCGCCAGGGCGGCGGCGAGGATGAGCAGGCGCGTTTTCATGGGACCTCCGATGTCGTCCGTTACGGCGCCCGGCGGGGTGCCTGTAGTGACAGATCGGCATGCCGCTGCGGTTTCCCAAGGGGGGGCGAAAACTTTCGCCTCATGGCCAGCGAAAATGGTATGATCACCGCATGAGCGATTCGCCCCTTGGCATCGGTTCGTCACGCGTCGGCTCCGGCCTGCCGGTTCAGCGGCAGCCCGTGGGGGTTGATGGCGCGCGCGATCGCGACTCCGGCCGCTCGCCTCCCGGCGTTACCGGCCGCCCCGGCAATCGCATGCTGTCGCCCGACGTCCCGGTGGAAAGCCTCGACCGCTCGGCGCGGCGTGGCACCTATCTGGATATCCTGGTTTAGTCGGCTATTGGGGCTTGCTGCCGAGGGGCGCCTCGGCGACACTCGCGTCATGAAGCCGACCGGCCCCTCCATCCGCATGGTTCCCGCGGGCGACGACCGTGAACGCCTGATCTGCGGCGATTGCGGCTTCGTGCTCTACGACAATCCCAAGATCATCGTCGGCGCGGTGTGCACCTGGCAGGACCGCTACCTGATGTGCCGCCGCGCCATCGAGCCCCGGCTGGGGTTCTGGACCATGCCCATCGGCTATATGGAACTGGGCGAGACCACCGAGCAGGGCGCCCTGCGCGAGGTATGGGAGGAGGCCTGCGCCACCGCCGTGGTCGACGGATTGCTGGCCATCTACTCCATTCCCGAGATCAGCCAGGTTCACATGATCTATCGTGCCCGCATGGTCACCGCCGACCACGCCGTCGGGGCCGAGAGCCTGGAGGTCGGATTGTTCAGCTGGGACGAGATCCCCTGGGACCACCTCGCCTATCCCAACGTCCGCTGGGCGCTGGAATACGAGCGCGAGATGAAGGGCAAGACGGCCTTCCCGCCGCAGGGACGACCGCGGGCGTAGGGGCGCGGGCCTAGGCGCGCGCGTAAGGGGCGGCCGACCGGCTAATGCGGCAGCAACTCGCAGACATAGCAGCCGACCTCGCGCGGGGTGGCGAGGTTGTGCATCGCGGTCATTTCGCCCACCACCTTGCCGCGCGTGCGTGGTTCCAAATGGTTGCGCAACTCGCCCAGGATGGCGGCGGGTCCCACCAGCACCAGATGCTCGAACAGATTGTCGGCGGCGGCACGATCGAGTTGGACGGCGATTCGTTTGGTGATAGGGCCGATGTCGAGCACCGGTTCCAGGTCCCGCCCCGGCCCGTCGCAACGGAAAACCTGTGCCCGGGATCCATCGGCGACACAAACCCAGGTGTGGGATGGACGCATCGCAGCCTCCTGTTCTGCCCCCTGACGAGGACTGAATAACTATAACACGTCCATCCGCGCAAAGCTGCCATGGCGTGCTTGTGGGGCGGGCACGATCGTGTATGATGCCCCGCCACTAACCGTCCCTCGGAGGTGGCATGGAAATCAAGGAAGCTCTCACGTTCGACGACGTTCTGCTGGTTCCGGCGGAATCGGACGTGCTTCCGGCGCAGGCCGAAACGCGCACGCGCATTACCCGTACGATCGAGATCGGCATTCCGCTGATCTCGGCGGCCATGGATACGGTCACCGAGAGCCGGCTGGCCATCGCCCTGGCTCAGGCGGGCGGCCTCGGCGTCATCCACAAGAATCTCGACATCGCCGCCCAGGCCGCCGAAGTGCGCCGGGTCAAGAAGTTCGAGTCTGGCATGGTGGTCGACCCGCTGACCATCCATCCCGACCAGTCGCTGGCCGACGCCCTGAAGCTGATGTCCGATTACCGCATCTCGGGCATTCCGGTGGTCGAGCGCGGCTCGGGCAAGCTGGTGGGCATCCTTACCAACCGCGACGTCCGCTTTGCCTCCGATGCCGCCCAGCCGGTGCGCGAGTTGATGACCAAGGAAGGTCTGGTCACCGTGCGCGAGGGCGTCGAGAAGGACGAGGCCAAGCGCCTGCTGCACCAGCATCGCATCGAAAAGCTGCTGGTGGTGGACTCGCAGTACCGCTGCATCGGTCTGGTGACGGTCAAGGACATCGAGAAGGCCCAGGCCTATCCCAACGCCGCCAAGGACGACAAAGGCCGCCTGCGCGCTGCTGCCGCCACCGGCGTCGGCCCGGACGGGCTGGCGCGGGCCGAGGCCTTGATCGAGGCCGAGGTGGACGTGCTGGTGGTCGACACCGCCCACGGCCATTCCAAGGGCGTGCTGGAGGCCATTCGCCAGATCAAGAAGATGTGCAGCCACACTCAGGTGGTGGGCGGTAACATCGCCACCGCCGAGGCTGCCCAGGCGCTGATCGAGGCCGGCGCCGACGCGGTCAAGGTCGGCATCGGCCCCGGCACCATCTGCACCACCCGCATGGTGGCCGGCGTCGGCGTGCCGCAACTGACGGCGGTGATGGAGGTCAGTAAAGTGGCCCGTGCCGCCGGAGTGCCGGTGATCGCCGATGGCGGCATCAAGTATTCCGGCGACCTCGCCAAGGCCATCGCGGCCGGCGCCGACTGCGTCATGATCGGCTCGCTGTTCGCGGGCACCGAGGAAAGCCCCGGCGAGGTGTTCCTGTTCCAGGGCCGCTCGTACAAGTCCTATCGCGGCATGGGCTCCATCGGGGCCATGGCGCGCGGCTCAGCCGACCGCTACTTCCAGGCCGACGTCGGCGACAGCCTGAAACTGGTGCCGGAAGGCGTCGAGGGCCGCGTTCCCTACAAGGGACCGGTATCGACGGTGATTCACCAGCTGATCGGCGGCCTGCGCGCCGGCATGGGCTACACCGGCAACGCCACCATCGCCGACATGCAGCGCAACTGCCGCTTCCGCCGCATCACCTCGGCGGGCTTGCGCGAAAGCCACGTCCACGACGTGTCGATCACCAAGGAAGCGCCGAACTACAAGGCGGACTAGTATTTTTCAACCCTCCGCCCGCTCACGGTCATGCGCCTTTGATTTCTCACCTTAAAATATTGAGTGCCTAAAGGCGTATTATCGTGTCAATTTTGGAGAAAAATTCCAGGAGGCGGGCTATAAATGGGAGAATACCGCTTCTGGTCGTTGCGCTAGCTCTTGGCGGATGTTCGGCCAACTCGATCAACGAACTTCAGACATCGCGTCGATATGTGTTCGAGCATGACGGGGAGTTGACTGCCACCTACCGGCACGTCTTGACCACGATGAGATCGTGCCTCGTAGGGACATTCACTCCCTTGGGAGATTTATATCCAGATCGGGCTGAAATCCTGGTGACCAACACCAGCGCCGTATGGGGCAACTTGATGGAGCAGATCATTTTCGAACCGCAAACTTCGGGGCGGCTTCGTGTGACCCTCTATCGCGCTAATTTTGTCAGCCCACTGGTGAACTCCGATGAGCGCCTTGCTGATTGGCTCAAGGGTGGCAAGGGCTGTTGATGCAAATGCCTCCGTATGGATGCTTTCGTCATGAGGGAGGTTGCCCGCCGGCACCACTCCCGCCTCGCTCTGCTCGTCGGGCCCCCACCTTACCTTCCCCGGCTTCGCCAGGGGAGGGCCGGCGCCAACTTGCGTCAACGTCCCCGCTCTTCCGTGATGGACCAATTTTCTATCTGAGTTTATCTGTGTCCATCTGTGGGCAATAACTCTTCCTTCTCTTTTGGCCCCGCTTGCGGGGGCGCCGACATCTCGCACCTTGTACGCATGGCAGAAATCGGCCATTAACAGGGCCATGACCCCAGCCGCCCGCCTCCAGGCCGCCATCGAGCTGCTTGATGCCATCGAAGCGTCCGCCAAGCCGGCCGATTCCACCGCATCCTATTATTTCAAGGGCCGCCGTTACATCGGCGCCAAGGACCGCCGTTGGGTGGCCGAAACGGTGTGGCGGGTACTGCGCCGGCGCGCCCGCATCGACTGGTGGCTGGCCAAGGTGGGCAACCCCACCTGCGATGCCCGCGCCCGCGTCCTGGCCGATTTCTCGCTGGAGGGGGGCGCCTTCGACAAGACGCTGTTCGAGGGCATGCACTCGGCCTACCCGCCCGATCCGGCCGAACGCCGCACCATGGAAATGCTGAAGGGGAAGCCGCTCTTCCATCACGAAATGCCGGCCTGGGTGCGCGGGGAGTACCCGCCCTGGATCGAGCCGCGGCTGACCGCCCTGTTCGGCGAGCGGCTGGCCGAGGAGATGGGGGCGGCACGCGACGAGGCCCCCATGGACCTGCGGGTCAACACCCTGAAGGCGACGCGCGAGCACGCCATCGCCGTGCTGGCCTCCGAAGGCATCGAGGCGACGCCGACCCCGCTGTCGTCCCTGGGCCTTCGACTGGCCAAGCGGGTGGCGCTGGTGCAGCTCAAGGCGTGGCGCGAGGGGCTGGTCGAGGTCCAGGACGAAGGCTCGCAGATGGTGGCCCAACTGGTGGCCCCCCAGCCCGGCGAGGCGGTGGTGGACTATTGTTCCGGTGCCGGCGGCAAGACTCTGGCCTTGGCCGCCGCCATGCAGAACAAGGGCCGACTGGTGGCCTGCGACGTGGCGGAATGGCGGATGAATCGGGCGGCGGATCGCTTCCGCCGGGCCGGCGTCCACAACGTCACCAAGCGGCTGATCGAGGGCGAGGCCGACAAATGGATCAAGCGGGCAGCCGGCAGCTTCGACCGCGTCCTGGTGGACGCGCCCTGCACCGGTACCGGCACCTGGCGGCGTAACCCCGACGCCAAGTGGCAGTTGGGCGAGACGGATCTCCAGGAGCTGGTGGTGCGTCAGGCGGCCATTCTGGCCAGTGCGGCGCGGCTGGTGAAGCCGGGCGGCCGGCTGGTCTATGCCACCTGCTCGCTGCTCCCCGACGAGAACGAGGAGCAGATCGAGCGCTTCCTCGCCAGCCACCCCGACTTTCTGCCGGTGGACGGCGGCCGGCTGCGGCTGTCGCCCCTGTCGCACCGGACCGACGGCTTCTTTGCCGCGACCCTACAGCGTCAGGCGTCGTCCGTGGGCGAGGGCACCTAGCCCGAAAGCCCTCGCCGGGCGGGAGCATCCGCGCCCTCAATGGGCGCTGGATACCCGCTTCCGGACTCAGAAATTCCTGAAACGGGTATCAGCCCTTGAAATAGAGCAGCTTGCCGCGCCACTCGGTGGTGCGGGTGGTCCAGGCCGCCTTGATCCCGTGATCGGTCTGCGGGCTATGCGGCTTGCCGAAATAATAGCCCTGGCCGAAGCGCACCTTGAGGACCTTCAACATGCCGGCTGTTTCGGAATCCTCGACATATTCGGCGGTGGTGGTGATGCCCATCTCGCCGCACAGCGCGACGATGGCCTTGATGAAGGAGACGTTCTCGTTGGATTTCATCAGGTCGCGCACATAGGAGCCGTCGATCTTGACGTTATCCACCTTGAGATTGCGCAGGTAGTGAAAGGCGGCGGCACCGGCGCCGAAATCATCGAGGCAGACATGGAAGCCCTGGCCCCGGATGTCCTGGAGCACCGCGTTGACCGCGGCGAGGTTGTGGACCTCCGCCGACTCGGTCATCTCGAAGGCCAGCCGCTTGTGAAGGTCGGCGGCGGCGGCCACCACCGGACGCAGTCGCGCCACCGCCCTGGGGTCCGAGAGGGTGCGGCCCGACAGGTTGACGGCGAAATTCAGCGACGGATCGGCCGCCACGCCCGTGCGCATGGCGGTGACGGTGCGCTCCAGGATGGCCAGGTCGAGCATGGCCGACAGGCCGGTGTCCTCGCCGAAGGTCACCATCTCGTAGGGCGAGGCACCCTCGGTTCCTTCGAAACGCACCAGGCATTCGAAGTGGTGGATCACGTTGGTCCACAGGTCGACGATGGGTTGGTAGACGATCTCGAAGCGGCCGGCCTCCACCATCTCGCGGAAGGCATGCATCTGGCGCACCGTCGCCGACAGTTTGGGCTGCAGCCCGACGGTGAGCGCCGCCATGTCGGCCCGGCCGTCTTCGGTGCCGATGAAGCTGTTGATGGTGTAGGCCAGGGCGCGGGCGACCTCCTCCGGCGGCAGGCTGGTGGTGTCGAGCTGGAGACTGGCCGTGGATGCCGACACCGGCGCCACATCGGGCGCCACGGCACGCGACAAGGCCTCCACCGAGCGGTCCAACTGGCCGGCCTGCAACTCCGCGTCATGAATGACGCCGTATTTGGTCTCGCTCAGTTGCCCCACCGCGTCGCCGCCCACCGACAGGGTCCGCAACTGGTCGCTCAGGGCCAGGGTAAAACATTCCGCCGCCTCGCTGCCGGCCTGATTGCGGAACTCCTCCATATTGCCAAGGTCGAGCATGGTCAGGTGGTAGGGAGCACCCGGCGGAGCGTTCTCCATCAGGCGCTTGGCCACCGCGGCGAAAGCCTCCTTGTCGAGCAGACCGGCGGGCTGGGCACGCTTCTCCTCCGGCTTGGCGGTCAGGATGCCATGCACCATCGCCACCAGCAGCCGGTCGCCGCGAGTGGGGCTGCGATAGCCCGACACCACCACTCCAACCTCTGTGCCTTCGGGCTTGACCAGGGTCAGCGGCAGGTTGCGCACCCGCTCGCCGGCCGCCATGCGGCTCAGGGCCTGGGTCAGCCGGACACCGTCGCTGCCGCCGAAGAGGTCATGGATGGAATGTTCGGTGAGCAGCCGGGCCGGAAGTCCGGTCAGCGGCATGGCGGCGCCGACGGCAAAGGTGATGTGACCCTCGTCGGTGGTTTCGAGCAGCACATCGGCCGCCGCGAAGGCGAACGCGACGTAGTTCTCGTTCGACAGCCGCAGGCCCTTGTCGTCGCTGTTCATGGATCCCCTCGGCCCCTGATCGGCAACTCTATGTCCTTGATATATGGCGGCACAAGCGGTGGAAAGCCATGGCTTGCATTCCGCGGACGCGGCCGCTATAAACTTGCCCTTTCCTGAACGGACAGGGCCTGTCAGGGCATGCCTTGCCGTTCCCTTCGCTAACTCATCGTTTTCAAGGATTGAGCGAAAATGCCCAAGATGAAGACCAAGAGCGCCGCCAAGAAGCGGTTCAAGCTCACCGGATCCGGCAAGGTGAAGGGCAACGTGGCGTTCAAGCGTCACTGCCTGGCCTGCAAGTCGCAGAAGATGAAGCGCCAGGCGCGCGGCACCTTCGTCCTGTTCAAGACGGACGGGGACAACGTCAAAAAATTCTTTCTGCCGGGAGCCTGATCCATGTCGCGCGTCAAGCGGGGCGTGACCACTCACGCCCGTCACAAGAAGATCCTCAAGCTGGCCAAGGGCTATCGCGGCCGCGCCAGCACCTGCTTCTCGATCGCCATCGAGAAGGTCGAGAAGGCGCTGCGTTACGCCTATCGCGACCGCCGCGCCAAGAAGCGTAATTTCCGCGCCCTGTGGATTCAGCGCATCAACGCCGGCGCCCGCGCCAACGGCCTGACCTATTCGCGCTTCATGAATGGGCTGAAGAAGGCCAACATCGTGCTCGACCGCAAGGTGTTGTCCGACATCGCCATCCGCGAGCCCGAGTCGTTTACCGCGCTGGTCAAGCAGGCTCAGGCCGCCCTCCAGTAAGGTTTCGACCAAGGTCGGATTTCAATCGGGAGGGGGCTGCCCAGGTCGGGCGGCCCCCTTTTGCGTCCATAGGGATGTGGGACATGGAAGACCTCGAACGGATACGTGCCGAAGCGATGGCCGCCGTGGCGGCGGCCGCCAGCCTCGACCAGCTGGAGGCCGCCCGCGTGGCCGCCCTGGGCAAGAAGGGAAGCGTCTCGGGTCTGATGGCCGGGCTGGGCGCCATGTCGCCCGACGAGCGCAAGGCCGCCGGTGCGCGCCTCAATCTGCTGAAGGACGAGGTCGCCGCCGCCCTCGCCGGCCGCAAGTCCGAGCTGGAAGCCGGCGCGCTCGATGAGCGCCTGGCCCGCGAGCGGGTCGACGTCACCCTGACCGCGCGTCCCGAGGCCATGGGCCGGGTGCATCCCATCACCCAGACCATCGAGGAGATCACCACCATCTTCGCCGCCATGGGCTTCGAGGTGGCGGAAGGTCCCGACATCGAGGACGACTTCCACAATTTCACCGCGTTGAACATCCCGGCGGAGCATCCCGCCCGCCAGATGCACGACACCTTTTATTTTGGCGAGAAGGCCGACGGCAGCCGCAACCTGTTGCGCACCCACACCTCGCCGGTGCAGGTGCGGACCATGGTCGGCCAACGGCCGCCCATCCGCATCATCGCGCCGGGCCGCACCTATCGCTGCGACTCGGACATGACCCATACCCCCATGTTCCATCAGATCGAGGGGCTGGTCATCGACGAGGCCACCCATATGGGCCACCTCAAGGGCTGCCTGATCGAATTCGTCCGCACCTTTTTCGAGGTCGACGATGTGCCGGTACGCTTCCGGCCGTCCTTCTTCCCCTTCACCGAGCCGTCGGCCGAGGTCGATATCGGCTGCTCGCGCGAGGGCGGCGAACTCAAGATCGGACCCGGGGCGGGCTGGCTGGAAATCCTCGGCTGCGGCATGGTGCATCCCAACGTGCTGGCGGCCTGCGGCATCGATCCCGAACGCTACCAGGGCTTCGCCTTCGGCATGGGCGTCGAGCGGGTGGCGATGCTGAAATACGGCATCCCCGACCTGCGCACCTTCTTTGATTCCGATCTGCGCTGGCTGAAGCATTACGGCTTCCTGCCACTCGATGTGCCGACGCTGTCCGGAGGGCTGACCCGATGAAGTTCACCCTGTCCTGGTTGAAGGACCACCTCGACACCGACGCGTCGCTGGACCGCCTCGATGCGACCCTGACCATGATCGGGCTTGAGGTCGAGTCCATCGACGATCCCGCCCGGCATCTCGCCGGCTTCATCGTCGGCCATGTCCTGGACGCGGCCAAGCATCCCAATGCCGACAAGCTGCAGGTGTGCAAGGTGGACACCGGGGCGGGCGTGATCCAGGTGGTGTGCGGCGCCCCCAATGCCCGTGCCGGCCTCAAGGTCATCCTGGCGCAGCCCGGCACCGTCATCCCGGTCACCGGCGACGCCCTCAAGAAGGGCAACGTGCGCGGCGTCGAGAGCCAGGGCATGATGTGCTCGTTGCGCGAGCTGAAGCTGGGCGAGGACCACGAGGGCATCGCCGAACTCGATCCCGCCCTGCCGGTGGGCACGCCGCTGGTCGAGGTGATGAGCTTCGACCCCATGATCGAGGTCTCCATCACCCCCAACCGGGCCGACTGCCTGGGGGTGCGCGGCGTCGCCCGCGACCTCGCCGCCGCCGGGTTGGGCAAGCTGAAGCCGCTGACCGTCACCCCGGTGCCGGGGACGTTCACCAGCCCCATCGGCGTGCGTCTTGAGTTCACCCCCGAGACCGCCACCGCCTGCCCGCTGTTCGCCGGCCGACATATTCGGGGTGTCACCAACGGCGAAAGTCCGCAGTGGCTCAAGGACCGGCTCACCGCCATCGGCCTGCGCCCCATCTCGGTGCTGGTGGATATCACCAACTTCTTCACCTACGACCTTGCCCGCCCGCTGCACGTGTTCGACGCCGCCAAGGTCAAGGGCGATGTCCGCGCCCGCCTGGCCAGGCCGGGCGAGACCCTGGCCGCGCTCAACGGCAAGGCCTACAACCTCGACCCGTCCATGACGGTGATCGCCGACGAGCACGGCCCCGAGGCCCTGGCCGGCATCATCGGCGGCGAGGCGTCGGGCTGCACCGGCTCCACCACCGAGGTCTTCCTCGAAGCCGCCTATTTCGACCCCATCCGCACCGCGGCGACCGGGCGACGGCTGGAGATCCTGTCCGATGCCCGCTTCCGCTTCGAGCGCGGCGTCGACCCCGCCTTCGTGGTGCCGGCCATGGAGCTGGCCACCCGCATGATTCTCGACCTGTGCGGCGGCGAGGCCTCGGAGCCGATGATCGCCGGCGTCGAGCCCGACTGGCAGAAGAGCATCGTCATGCGCCCCGAGCGCGTCGCCGATCTCGGCGGCGTCGAGGTGGAGTTGTCCCGCATCGAGCGCATCCTGCACGACCTCGGATGCGCCGTGGCCGAGCATGACGATGGACTGCTCGTCAACCCGCCGTCATGGCGCGGCGACATCTCGGCCGAGCACGATCTGGTCGAGGAGATCATCCGCATCAACGGCTACGACGCCATCCCGGCGGTGCCGCTGCCGCGTCCCTCCCAGTCCAAGGCGGTGCTGACCCCCATGCAGCGCCGCTCCGGCTGGGTGCGGCGTGCCCTGGCCTTCCGGGGGATGGTGGAGACGGTGACGTGGTCGTTCCTCGCCGAGGCCCAGGCCCGACTGTTCGGCGGCGGCGCGCCCGAGATGCATCTCGCCAATCCCATTTCCAGCGATCTCGACGTCATGCGGCCGTCGGTGCTGCCCAATCTGGTGGCGGCGGCGGGGCGCAATGCCGATCGTGGCAGCCGCGACCTCGGCCTGTTCGAGATCGGCGCCCAGTTCGACGGCCCCGAGCCCGGCCAGCAGCGTCTGGTCGCCGCCGGCATCCGCGCCGGACGGGCGACGCCGCGCCATTGGAGCGCACCGGCCCGTGTGGTGGACGTATTCGACGCCAAGGCGGATGCGCTGGCGGTGCTGGCCGCGGCGGGAGCCAACCCCGACAGCTTCCAGGTGACGGCCGAGGCCCCCGCCTGGTACCACCCCGGCCGCTCCGGGTCGCTCAAGCTGGGCAACAAGGCGGTGGCCTGGTTCGGCGAGCTGCATCCCGGCGTGCTGGCCAGGATGGACGTCAAGGGGCCGGTCGCCGGCTTCGAGGTGTTCCTGGAGGCCATTCCGCAGCCCAAGCCCAAGGCCACCAAGGCCCGCCCGCTGCTGCGGCCGTCACCCCTGCAACCGCTGGAGCGCGACTTCGCCTTCATCCTCGACACCGGCGTCGCCGCCGACGCGGTGGTGCGGGCGGCCAAGGGCGCCGACAAGACGCTGGTCACCGATGTGGCGGTGTTCGACCTCTACGAGGGGCCGAACCTGGGTGCCGGCAAGAAGTCGCTGGCGGTCTCCGTCACCTTGCAGCCGGTGGAAAAGACCCTCACCGACGAGGAGATCGAGGCGGTGGGCAGGAAGATCGTCGACGCGGTGGTCAAGGCGACCGGCGGCGCGCTGCGGGGGTAGATCCTAGTCCGTTCATGCCCACCATCCTTCTCGTCCGCCACGGCGAGACCCACTGGAACCGCGTCAAGCGGGTGCAGGGCCACACCGACTCGCTGACGCCCCTGACACTCCGGGGCGTCGAGCAGGCGCGGGCCTATGGCGCCCGCATCCGCCGGCTGATCGGCGATGAGCCGGGCTGGCGGGTGATGTCGAGCCCGCTGGCGCGCTGCGTCCAGACCACCGCCATCCTGTGCGAGGCGGCGGGTCTCGACTTCGAGCGCGTCACCTTCGACGACCGTCTCAAGGAAGTCGCCACCGGCAGCTTTTCCGGCCGGCTCAAATCCGTGCTGGAAGCACGGTTTCCCGCGCTGATGGCCGGTCGCGGGCGGGAGGTGTGGTATCTGCGCTGCCCCGGCGGCGAGGATTGGGATGCCCTTGCCGCCCGTCTCGGCGATTGGCTGGCTGATCTTGCCGCCGGCGACAAGGTCATCGCTGTCAGCCATGGCGCGGCAGGGAAAGTGGTTCGCGCCCTCTATGGCGGCCTCTCCCCCGAGGCTGCGCTGGCTGGCGACTCACCGCAGGACGCCTTCTATCGTCTGCGCGGCGGGCACATCGAACGGATAGCGGCAATACCCGACTAAAATACTTTGACATAGTTTTGAATGATGCTAACCTAGCCTCCGGATCAGACAGCGGAGGGTTGGTCATGAGCGACATCATCTCCTACTACATCGGCCGCGGCGGCCAGGTGCGGGTGCGGACCAGCGAGGGCCTCGACCGCGAAGCCACCGATGGCGAATGGCTCCACCTGTGGCGCCGCGACCCCCGCATCACCCTGCGGCTGGCACGATAGGACCGGCGCCACGCCCTTGACACACCAGCGCCGCCGCCGTTTCGGCGACAATGGCGGCCGCCATGGATTCGGTCACCGTCTTGAGCAAGCTCTACGCCGTCACCGGCCTCGCCGCCTGCGGATTCTACTGGCCGCAGATGCGCCGGCTGTGGACCAGCGCCGAGGCGCGCCGCGCCATGTCGCCGGTGACCTGGGGCGGCTGGTGCGGGCTGGGAGCGGTGTCGGTGGCCTATGCCGTGGTGGTGGTGCGCCAGCCCGAGATGATCCTGGTCGGCGTCACCAACTGGCTGTGCCAGGCGACGGTGTTGGGATTCAGCGTCGGACAGCGTGTGACGGACCGCCGCCTCAGCCGCTCGCCGGATAGCGCCCCAGCAGACCCTGCTGGCGGCGCTGGCAGGCGATCATCTGCCGCAGCGTCATGGGTGGAAAGCCTCGGCGGCGGTTGGCATCGCCGATGGCGAACAGCAGTGCCTGCTGGCGGAACAGCACCCGATAGCCCTCCAGCACCGAGACGTCCGGGTCCCAGATGTGGACCGCCTCGGCGCCGGCGCCGTTGATCTCGACGATGCGAAAGCCCTCGCCGGCCTCCAGTCCGTGGATATCCTCGAAGCGCAGGTCGAAGCGGCCGAAATGGAACTCGGGCAGGTCGCCGCAGATTTCCTCGATGCGCGCCGCCAGTGCCGGGGTGGCGTGGCGCTGGCCGTCGATGTAGAGCCCGGCGACACGGTTGGAGCCCACCACCGCCAGCCGCTCGGTCTCGCCGTCGCCCGGCACCCGCTCCAGCCGGCCGCGGTTGCCGGCGAACAGTTCGTCGGCCTTCCAGCGCATGCGGGGGCAGGCGAGGATCAACTGGCGCAGGGTGGAACGGCCGTCGCCGACCACGAAGGGGTAATAGCGCAAGGTCAGGGAAAAGATCTCGCCCTGCTCGGCCCCCGGCCGGCGCAGCCAGAACACGGCGGCCTCGCCGGCCCAGGGCAGGTATTCCTGCACCTGGAAACAAGCGCCTTTGGGATAGTCGCCCAAGTAGGCGGCCAGTTCGGCCGCGTCGTTCACCTTGCGCACGCCAAAGCCGCGCCAGCCGATGTCGGGCTTGACCACCGCCGGAAAGCCCAGCCCGGCCTCGGCCATGGCAGCCAGTGCCGCCTCGTGGTCGGCGTTGGGGTGGTCGTCGTGGCCGCGCAGTGAGCTGACCGAACGAGCCAGCCATTGACGGGCGAACGGCCCCGCCATGGCAAAACAGGCGGTCTTCGATTCGCCCAGCAGGCCGCCGGCCTCGATGTTGGGATTGGCCGCGGTGGGAAGGGTCAGCGAGCCATAGCGCACCGACAGCCAGAACCATTGCAGCGTGTTGGGAGTGTAATAGGGGATCACCGGCAGACCTTCGGCGCGCGAGACCCGCACCTGGGCGCGGCGCAACGGCGGCATGCCGGGATGGGTCCCGATCAGAACCGAGTCGGTCAGCGGTTCGGCCACGGCCGCCTTCATGCGCCGCCGCACCAGGGTGATTGCGACCACCAGCAGCATGGCGACGCCCCAGCCCCAGGGTCCCCATTGCCCGGCCGCCTCGCCGCCCACCAGCATCACCATCGCCAGCATGGCCGGAACATAGAGCGAGGCGGTGCCGATCACCCCGGCGGCGAAGGGGCGGAACGGCATGCCGAAAAAGCCGCAGGTCAGGAAGGTGGGGAACAGGATGCCGGGGGCCACGCGGCACGCCACCACGGCGGTCAGCATGTTGCTCTCCAGCCAGGAGCGGCGGCCGTCGTCGACCCAGCGGTGGGCGAAGCGCCGCAGCGGTGCGACGCGCGCCGCCAGCATGCCCAGCCCATAGATGCCGAAATCCCCCACCACCACGCCGGCGGTCAGGATGCCCAGCGCCTGCGCCAGCGTCAGTTCGTGAGCATGCACCAGATAGCCGCCGCCCAGGATGGCGGTGTCCTCATGGATGAAGGTCGCCAGGAACAGCAGCACCCCCTCGACGACGGGGGCACCGGCCTGACCCAACAATGACGTCAACGACACGTCCACCTTCACCTCGACGGTACGGCTGCATGAAATATGCGGACGCCCCCAAACCAACGTCAGGGTGCATCCCCCGGACGCCATAGTAATTGCCCGAAAGGAAACACGCGACACTCACGTGCAGGGTCAGGGCAGATCGTCGAGGCGAAAATCGAGGGCGATGGTGAACGGCAGCCGGGCGGCGATCTCGGCCGGCAGGCGGAACGGCTGCGCCTGCCGCAGGCCGTGGTAGAATCCCTCCAGCGCCTGCCGGCGCGGGTCGCCGGGCGGCAATTGGTCGATGCCGTCGATGGCGGCGCCGGGGTTCCAGACCTCGTCACGACCGAACGGCGCCCCCAGCATGCCGCCGGCCTTGACGTCGACCTTGACCGTCAGCACCGCGCCGCGGCCGCGCATGAAGGCGGGCGGCCGCCAGTGCGACAGCACCTGACTCAACATGACATCGCGGGCAGAGCGGAATGCCGCCTTGTCGAGCGGCTTGGGGCGTTGGCCGCTGCCGCTTCCCGCCTGCGACCCCGGGGCTGGCCGGTCGGCGAGGGGCACCGTGTCGAGCTGCGGCTTCGGCAGCGGGGCGGGGGCTTCCTGCGATGGCGGCGGCGGCGGTGGTTTGGCCTTGGCCTCGGGAACCAACTCGACGGCAAGGGCGGCAGGCTCGGCGGCGGCCGGTTTGCCGGGCGGCATGGACTGCCAGCCGAGGGCCACGGCCACGGCCAGATGGAGCGCCAGCGACAGCATCACGGCCGCCGCCTCGTACCTGCCGTAGCGCCGGGGCGCGGGATCCATGATGGCCGTGGTGGTCATGGGCCGGGACCATAACGCCAGCGGGGCGCCTTTGTCACCCCAACGGCCATGCTCCGGTGGGGAACAGGGAGATCAGGATCCGCGCGCCGGATTTGCTGCCGGGTTCCATGCGCATCTGGCCGCCGTCGCCGCCGCGCCCCATGCCAACACGGAAACGCTCGGGCGGAACGTTCCCGTCATGCCCCTGCCCTCGAACTGCGTCATCCCGAGGTCCCGTATCACTTCAGCACCGCCAGTCGGCAGATGGCATGAGCGTCGTCGATGCGCAGCACCACGCTCTCGGACAGGAACAGGCGGACGTTGACGCCATCCGACCAAGCGAAGCCCGCCATCAAGTCCTGGCCGACGATCAGGCGGCCGACGCGCGGGTCGATCAGAATCGCGCCCTCGATCGAGGCCTTGTAGACGCCGCCCGTGCATAGCCGCGCCAGATGCTCGGCCTGCAGCAGGTCGGAATTGTCGTAGCGGCGGAACAGCCCGTTATAGAGGTGCGGCGAGGCCACCAGGACATAGGGACCGCGGTAGCCGGCATCGTCCAGCCGGGTGACACCGGCCAACACGTCACGCAAGGCGGTGTCGAGGCTGGACCAGTCGCCGCCGTCGTGTTCGAACGCTCCCGGCGCCGTAAGCAGCCCGGCCAGACCGCTGCGCTCGTCGCCGAAATAGGCCATGTGCTCTTCCAGCCGCGCCACCGCTTCGGCGGCGTTCTCGGCCAGCGCCAGGTCCAGCGGGTGGCCGAGGTCGAGATGTGCCGCCAGCCGCCGCAGGCTGAGGGCGAAGGAGCGCCACAGCATGGGCACCGACAGCGACGAGCCCAGGACCGCCAGCGCCTCTTCCCCCGCAGTCTTCTCGCGGTGGTCCTCGCCGCCAGCCTCGACGGCGGTCAGGCCGAGCCCGAACGGCCCTTCCACGGGCAGGAAGCGCCGCACCGTCAACAGCGCCCGCGCCGCATCGGCGGCGGCGCGATCGACCTGTTGCCAGACGCCGGCGGGAAATGGGGCGCGGTCGCGGTTCAGCGGGTCCATGGCGCACCGCCCTTCATCGGGCCGATGGTGAAGCTGGGCAAGGGGAGTGGCGCCCCGGCGGCAGTGTCATCGTCCGCCTGCTCTTCAACTCGGGTCAGGTCGCCGCTGCTGTAGAGGTAGATGTCGAAGGTCCGGCCGAAATCCGTATCGGAGCGGCGCAGCCATTCCAGCACCATGGCGGCGTGCTCGATCTCCTCGCGCATGTTGTGCAGCAGCACGTCCTTCAAGGCCGCGTCTTCGCAGTCGTCGGCGCGCTGACGGTACCAGTCCACCGCCTCCAGCTCCTCCATCAGGGAGCGCAGCGCCTGATGCAGGGTGATGGTCTGCCGTGTCAGCCGCTCATACGGCGCGTGCCACTCCTCCGCCATGTGCCCTCCGGTTCAAATTCATGCCGGAGGGCATATGGCCACTCCACCCGCGTGCCGCCATTGGCCGGGGGGAGGAGGCGGCAGCTACCCGTGCGCGGCGGCCAGCGCCGCCTTGCGGTCCTCGATCACCTTGTCGGCGACGCGGCCGGTGAGGTCCTGCAGGTGATCGAACTTCCACGAGAAGGTGCCGACGCCCATGGTCAGCGAGCGCAGTTCGATGATCAGGTCGTCCATCTCGGACTGCGGCAGATAGGCATTCACCGTGTCCCAGCCCAGCCAGCCTTCCTTGGCATCGTAGCCGAGGATCTGACCGCGACGGCCCGAGACGATGCGCTGGGCCTTGGCGGTGGCCTCGGAGGGCACCGAAATTTCCACCAGCAGTATCGGCTCCAGCAGCACCGGGTCGCACTGGGGCAGGCCTTCGCTCATGGCGATCCGGGCGGCGGTCTTGAAGGCCATGTCCGAGCTGTCCACCGTGTGATAGCTGCCGGCGGTCAGCGTCACCGCCAGGTCCACCACCGGGAAACCCAGCGCGCCCTGCACCAGGAACTCGCGCACCCCTTCCTCGACCGACGGGATGTACTGGCGCGGCACCACGCCGCCGACGATCTTGTCGATGAAGGTGAAACCGGCACCACGCGGCTGAGGCGCGATATCGATGTGGACGTCGCCGAACTGGCCGTGGCCGCCCGACTGCTTCTTGTGGCGGCCGTGCACCGTGGCGGCCTTGCGGATGGTCTCCTTATAGGGCACCGTCGGCTTCCGGGTCAGCACCACCAGGTTGAAGCGGCTCTTCATGCGCTCGATGGCGACCTGCAGGTGGATCTCGCCCTGGCCGCGCAGCACCAGCTCGCCGAACTCGGCGTTGTGCTCCAGGGACAGCGACGGGTCTTCCTCCGCCAGTTTGGCCAGGGCGCCGGTCAGCTTGACGTCGTCGCCCTTCTTCTCGGCCTGGATGGCGAAGGCGAACAGCGGCGTCAGCGCCTCCGGCCACGCCGCCACGCCGGTATCGGAGGGGCTGCCGATAACCGCGCCGGTGGCCACCGTATCGAGACGGCCCAAGCCCACCAGTTCGCCCATACCGGCCTTGGCCACCTTGGCCTGACTGCCGCCGGTCATGGCATAGACGCCGCCGATACGGCTGCCCTCGATGGTCTGGCCGTCGCTGAACTCGCCCCGCCAGATGCGGACCAAGCTAAGCTTGCCGGTATGGGCTGCGTGCACCGTCTTGAACACCTGCGCCAGCGGCCCGCCCTCGGCGGCGATGCCCAGGCGGGCGGCCGAGGCGGTGGGGGCCGGCACCTCGTGGCGCAGCGCCTTGAGCAGGCGGGTGATGCCGAAATCGGCCTCGGCCGAGCCGAAGAACACCGGCACGATGAGGTCGTCGGCCAGATCCTTGGCGAGATCGCCATAGACCTCATCGGTGGGCGGCTGCACGTCCTCCAGCAGCTCCTCCAGCAAGTGATCGTCGAAATCGGCGAGATGCTCCAGCATCTCCTGGCGCGCCGTCCGCTCCTCGTCCTTCAGGGTATCGGGGATCTTGATCAGGTCCGAGGTCTGACCGGGGTGGTACTTGTAGGCCCGCTCGCTGACCAGATCGATGAAGCCGGTCACCGCCTCGCCCTCGCGGATGGGCACCTCGCGCAGGATCAGTGGCCGGTCGGAGACCGCCTGCAACGCCTCCAGCGTCTCGCGCAGCCGCACTCCGGCGACCTCCACCTTGTTGATGAACAGCAGGTGGGGAATCTTGCGGCTGTCGAGGAACTTCAGCAGCGGCGCCACCATCACGGCGCGGGCGGGGTCGGGCTCGCACACCACCACGGCGGCGTCCACCGCCATCAGCGCGTTATAGGCTTCCTGCTGGAACTCGATGGAACCGGGGCAGTCGACGAAGGTCCACTTCTCGCCGAGATACTCGGCGCCGGCCACGTTGGGCTCGACGCTCATCTGATGAGCGCGGGCTTCGGGGGAGGCATCGCCCACCGTCGAGCCGTCCTTGATGCGCCCCTGACGCGTGATGGCGCCGGTGCGGAACAGCAGAGCTTCGAGCAGGCTGGTCTTGCCGCTGGCAAAGGGGCCGACCAGGGCGGCGGCGCGCGGCAGGGAAAGAGATTTTCCGATCATTCAATGCCCTCCAGAACTGGTGTCCGGTACGGTACGGGCTGTCCCGAGCGTTCAACCACCATGGTTCCAGGCTATGGCGCGGCTGGCAAGAGGGAATGACCGGGGGGCTGGGCTGCGCTTCGGGAGGCAGTTGACCACTCCCTCCCCCATTAGTAACACTCCGTATCGCACCGCACACCGTGGTTAAATGAGTGCATTTGGGCCAGGGCCCCCCTTACCCCGTCCTCGCGCGATTTGGTCCGACGCCACCGCCGTCACCGCCCCCGCCGCGACGGTGGTGGGGTCGCCCCGTCTTTCCGATGCCGCCGCGTGCTTGACGCAACCGGTCCGCCCGTCTACTAACCCGCAGTAATCCATTCCCTTGCCCAAAGACCGTCTGCGGTCCGGAGGATCCATGGCCTCGTACCAGTACATCTACGTGATGAAGAACCTGACCAAGGCCTATCCGGGCGGGAAGGAGATTCTCAAGGGCCTGTGGCTGTCGTTCCTGCCCGGCGCCAAGATCGGCGTGCTGGGCGCCAACGGCTCCGGCAAGTCGACCTTGCTGAAGATCATGGCCGGGCTCGACACCGAGTATGGCGGCGAGGCCTGGGCCGCCGAGGGTGTCAAGATCGGCTACCTGTCGCAGGAGCCACAGCTCGATCCCGCCAAGGACGTCATGGGCAACGTCATGGAGGCGGTGGCCGAGACCAAGGCGCTGCTCGACCGCTTCGACGAGGTCTCGGCCCGGTTCGCCGAGGAGATGACCGACGACGAGATGAACGCGCTGATCACCGAGCAGGGCGAATTGCAGGAGAAGATCGACCATCTCAACGCCTGGGACCTGCAGCGCACCATCGAGATCGCCATGGACGCCCTGCGCTGCCCGCC
>CAJANL010000020.1 GCA_903941105.1 uncultured Rhodospirillaceae bacterium | reverse complement strand
GCTTCAGGATTGCGGAGATTTCCGCGGCGCGGATTTCCATTATCCGACCCCTTTCATGGCGAGCTTGAGGTGCTGCAACTGCGTCTTCAGTGAACTGTCAACCATACGTGACCCGACCTTCACCACCAGGCCGCCCAGGAGATCCGGGTCGACCGCGACGTCGACGGCGACATTGCCGCCGAAAGCCGTCTTGAGCGAGGTGGTCAGGGCGTCGAGTTGGGCCGGAGAAAGCGGTACCGCGGTTGCCACGGATGCCGCCACCTCGCCGCGTCGCTTGGCGAGCCGGCCGAGATAGGATTCGATCATGCCGCCCATGCTGAACAGGCGGCGGTTCTGGGCCACAAGGCCGAGAAAATTGACGGTGAGCGGGTTGAACCCGGCCGCCGCCGCCACAGCGCCGACGGCGCGGCCCTGGTCGGCGCGCGACAGCACCGGGCTGTCGAACAGACGGCGGAGATCCGCGCTGGCGCGGATCATCGCCTTCAGGGTTTTGAGGTCGCCCGCCACCGGGTCGAGCACATCGCCGCTGACGGCGAGTTCGAACAGCGCGGTGGCGTAGCGTTCGGCGATTACGCCAATGGTTTCCGATGGCACCTGGGCAAGTCCTTGGGTTTAGGGTCGACCGGCGGACGTAACTTTTTGTTCTGTCATCACTTTTCGGCGCCCACACCGAGCTGCCCGGAAAAGTGCGTCGGTTAACTAACACATTGGGTTTTGCGTTGCAAGACGTGTCCTGCCCATTCGGGGGAGGTCGGACGCATATCAGAGACGCATAACACAGCAACACCGCCCGTTCGGCCACCTACCCCGACCTACCCGCATAGGGCGTCACCTTGCCCAAGGGAGGGGGCGGAAGCCGCCGGATCGTTAATGTGTGGCGGGGTTAACAGACGGCCCGGCATCGGGGTAATACCGTAGCGCCATGACGAAGACACTCGCCCCGACCTTCTTCAAGATCACCATCCTCTACCTGATGGCGCTGACGGCCATCGCGGTGCAGAGCCTGCCGTCCAGCGGCGCCGACGCGGTGGTGGCCTCATGGTACGGGCAGTCCTACCGTGGCAAGCCCACCGCCAGCGGCGAGCGGTTCGATCCTGCCGACCATACCTGCGCCCATTCCACCCTGCCGTTCGGCACATTGATCGAAGTCAGCCGTTCCGACCGCCCGAACAGAGTCGTGGTCCGGGTCAATGATCGCGGTCCCATTAGCGGTGGACGCGGCATCGACCTGTCCGAGGCCGCGGCCCGACCGCTCGGCCTGATCGCCGCCGGAGTGGCCGAGGTGATGGTCGAGGTGATCGGATGGGTGGATTAAGGCTGCGAGGGAGAGCCGGCCTCACTTGGGCTGGGCGGCGATCTTCTTTGCCATGGCTGCCAGCAGGGCCTCCATCTGGCCGGAATTTGCCCGCAGCACGGCGGTGAAGTCGGCCTTCATGGTGTCGGTCAGGCTGACGCCCCCCACATTGACGTCGATGGCGATGGTGCGGCCGGTGGCATCGCTGGCGATCAGCCAGTCGACGTTGGAGGGGGGCTCGTTGGGCTGGGTCGCCACCGTGTGAACCACCACGCGGTCGCCCTTCGCGTCGGCACCGGAAACGGTGATCCTGACGGCGGGGTCGATGTCGCTCAGCGACCCGCTCCAGGTGGCGACAACATAGTCCACCAGGGTGGCCTTGAAGCGCTGCCGCTCGTCGGCGGAGGCCTTGTCCCAATGGCGGCCAAGGACGTCCGCCGCGGTCACCCCGGGGTCGGCATAGCGGGTGATGGTGTCGCGCAGCCTGGCGCCGCGATCCTCGCGGCTCAGGCTCTTGCCGGCAAAGGTGGCCATGGCATCATCGACCGCGCCGGCGACGAAGGACTTGGCGGCCTCGGGCTCAAGCGCCAGAGCCGCCCGACCAGGCAGCAGGGCCAGCGTCAGAACCGCCGCGGCAACCAGTGCCGCGGCCTTGCGGCGCGGCAACCGGATCACTTCGGCGCCCCGGCCTTGACCATGTCGGAGATGGACACATCCTTGTTGGCGATGTCGTTGGCCCGGCGCTGGCGGTAGACGCTGCGCAGGGCGGCATAGAAGTCGAGCGAGCCGCGTTCCAGCTCATCCAGCGGGTCGAGCAGCTGGACCCGCTCATCGACCACGTTGACGCCCATCCGCGTCCAGGACGCCCAATCGGCACCGCGGCGGTGGAAGTATAGGTCGGTGGGATCGGTGACGAATTCGAGGCCCAGGCCGACGGCGTCACGCGGATTGGACGGGCCGAAGAACGGCAGCATCAGATAGGGACCGTCGCCGACGCCCCACCGGGCGAAGGTCTGGCCGTAGTCCTCACCGTGATAGCGCGGACCACTGGTATCGGCGACCACGTCGAACAGGCCGCCAATACCCACGGTGGAGTTGAACATGAAGCGGGTCAGCGTCTGGGCGGCGCGGTCGGGCTCGCCCTGCAGCACGTCGTTGACGAAGATCAGCGGGCTGCGCAGGTTGTTGAGGGCATTGTGCACACCGTGCTGCGCCGAATCCGGCACCACGTCGCGATAGCCCTTGGCGATGGGCTTCAGCAGCGCCCGGTCGACCGCCATGTTGAATTCGAAGATGGCGCGGTTGGTGGGTTCCAGCGGGTCGTTGACCGCCTCGAACTCGGCCCGGTCCTCGGGGTCTTCGGGGACGGCGGCGCAGGCGGCCAAAGTCACGGCCATGGCTGTCGCTGCAAGGCTCCGCACAAAGGAATTCATACCCTACCCCCGTTCTGTCACCCGGCCCCACCGCGGCTCCGGACACAATAATGCCTCCGGTACGAAAGTAAGGTAGTACCTACATCGCAAGGAATTGTCGACTCCACGTTTTTTCGGCCGAGTCGAAAAGGCCGCCACTGTGGCCGGCCGGCATCACTCGGCGGCGATCTTCACCGCCACGCCTTCCGCCGCCAGGGCACGGAAAAAGTCGATGCTTTCGCGCGCCACCCGGTGGCGCTGCCGGTCGACGGTGATCATGTGGTAGCAGTCGTCCAGCAGCACCTTGCGCACCGGACCGCCCACACGACGTTCCACATATTCGGCATTCTTCACCGAGGTCACGTCGTCGTCCTTGGCGTGCAGGATCAGCGTCGGCACGGTGACCCGGGGCAGCTCACGCTTCAAATGGGCGACGAGGCTGCGCAGCTCGCGCAAGGAGCGCCCGGCCATGCCCATATTGCCGGCGGCGGCGCTGTCGCCCGATTCCATGCTGGCCACCACGCGGGCCCGCAGGCGCTCATCCTTGATGCCGTAGGGCCAGGTCTCGACGAAGCGGTATTTCAGGCCGAGCGGGGTGTAGAGGAACAGCGGCAGCAGGAACTGCAGCTTGGGAATGGTCCAGCCGTCGTACCACAGGGTGGTGGAATAGAGCGCCAGCCCCTTGATGGCTCCGGGGTGGCGGGCGGCCAGCATCAGCGCCAGCACCGCCCCCATGGACAGACCGGCGGCGAAGACGGTGTCATGGCGCTTGGCGATCTCGCTCCAGGCGGCCTCGACGCTGGCATACCAGTCCGTCCAGCCGGTCTCCAGCAGATCATCCTCGCTGCCGCAATGGCCAGCCAGCTGCATGCCGTAGACGGTGAAGCCGGCGGCGGCCAACTGCTTGCCGACGAAGCGCATCTCGGTGGGGGTGCCGGTCAGTCCGTGAATCAACAGCACCGCCTCGGGCCCGCCCGGGTGATGGAAGCTGACATCCCGGATGGGGGCCGCGCCGCCGTCGGGTCCGCAGCGTTCGCCGGGACCCGACCACATCTGGTCGCCGATAAACCTGGACTTCAGCGCAGTGAATCGCTGGAGAAAGCTCATCTCACCCTATCCGTCTATCCCACCCATATTACCCGACCCGGGCTGAACAGTCTATCCGGGATGGCCTATTTGCGCGTCACCCGCGCCAGCAGGCAGTCGAGCAAGGCGATGGCGAGATCCATCTCGTCGCGGCTGATTTCCAGGGACGGCGCCAGCGTCACCACATTCTTGTAGTAACCGCCGATGTCGAGCACCAGGCCATATTTCTTGCCGCCCACTTCGAGGTCGGCCTTCATGGCCTCGTCGACCATGCGGTCGGTCATCGCCTTGTCGGGGGTGAAGCCGTCGTCGCCGCAGATCTCCATGCGCAGGGCCATGCCCAGGCCGTCGACGTCGCCGACGATGCGATAGCGCTTCTTCAGCGCCTGAAGGCCTTCCAGCAGGTAGGCGCCCTTCTCGGCGGTCATGGTCTCGTAATCGGTCTCGGCCATCATCTTGATGGCCTCCAGCGCCACGGCGGTGCCGAGCGGGTTGGACGAGAAGGTCGAGTGGGTCGAGCCCGGCGGGAAGACCTGCGGGTTGATCAACTCTTCCCTGGCCCACAGGCCGGCGATGGGGTTGAGGCCGTTGGTCAGCGCCTTACCAAACACCACGATGTCGGGCTTGACGTTGAAGTTCTCCAGGCCCCAGAACTTGCCGGCGCGGTAGAAGCCCATCTGGACCTCGTCGTCCACCAGCAGGATCTTGCGCTCCTTGAGGATCTTGTCCAGCTTCTCGAAATAGCCGCTCGGCGGGATGACGTAGCCGCCGGTGCCCTGGATCGCCTCGACATAGAAGGCGGCGTACTCGGACTGGCCGGTCTTGGGGTCCCAGACACCGCAGTATTCGGTGTCGAACAGGCGGGCGAACTGATCGACGCAGTACAGGCCGCAGTCGTCCTTCTTCTTGCCATAGGGGCAGCGGAAGCAATAGGGGTAGGGCACGAACTGCGCCCGCTCGCCGAAATGGCCGTAGCGGCGGCGGTAGCGGTAGGACGAGGTGATGGCCGAGGCGCCCAGGGTACGGCCGTGATAGCCGCCCTCGAAGGCGAACACCAGGCTCTTGCCGCCCGAGGCGTTGCGGACGATCTTCAAGGAGTCCTCGATGGACTGCGAACCGCCGACGTTGTAGTGGACGCGGCCCTTCTCGCCCCAGGTCTTCTCGCAGCGCTCGCCGATGGCGGTGGACAGCTCGATCTTTTCCTTGTGCAGATACTGGCAGGCCAGTTGCGGCAGGGTATCGATCTGGCGCTTCAGCGCATCGTTGAGGCGCGGGTTGGCGTAGCCGAAATTACAGGCCGAGTACCACATCTGCAGGTCGAGATAGGGCCGGCTCTCGGAGTCGTAGAGATACGAGCCCTCGCACCGCGCGAAAATCTTGGGCGGTTCGAGATAGTGCACGGTATCGCCGAAGGAGCACCACTTGGCCTCGTCCCGCAACAGGTCCGTCTCGTTCATGTGTTGTGTAACTCCAAGGCAGGGGACATGGCGGCGGCCGGCGCGGCCAGCAGGTCGGCGAGCAGGCGCCCGACCTCGGCGAAACCGGTGAAGCCGACATGGGGCAGGGCGTTGGCCCGGCAGTGTTCCAGAAGCCGGTCCTTGGCGAAGACCATGTGGACCGCGTTGGTGGCGCAGAAATCCGAGGCGCCGTCGCCGATCAGCACGCGCAGCCGCTTGTCGCCGCCGTTGCCGGTGGCGATGTTGCACTTGCAGGTGCCGGAGCCCTTGGCGCAGCCGTCACTGGCATGGGGGAAGCCCAGGCGCCAGCGGTCGGCGCCGATCAATTCGAGGCGATTGGCCATGATGGGCAGATGGTCGAGACCGTGGCGTCCCAGCACCCGCCGGATGGCGTAGTCGAGTCCATCGCTCACCACCAGCAACTCGCAGCCCAGCCTGGCGGCGGTGGCGACGAAACGGGGGAAACCGGGGTCGATGGCGACATGGTCGAGGCGGCGGTCGATCTCATCGGGGCTGGCGCGCAGCAGCGCCACCTGGCGCAGCATGCACTCGCGCGAACCGATGCGGCCCGCCTTCCAGTCGTCCTCGATGGTCCGCCACTCGGGTAGAGCGAAGCGTTCCAGCAATGTGTCGGTGACGTCTTCGAGGGCGATGGTCCCGTCGAAGTCACAAATGATGCGGCACTGCATTTCGATATATTCACCCCGCCGGCCAGTCACTATCGGGCTGGTCCATTGTGCCGGAAGAGGTATCACCTTGGGCGCATCCGCTCAAGAAAATTGCCTGCATTGGGTTGTGTCATTGCCCGCGCCGCGGTTTCGCGCCGGCCGGCCATTGAAAGGACCGGCCGGCGGGGCACGCCGAAGGTTGGCCGGGGTCAGCCCTTCCGGCAGCCGAACTGGTACATGTTGCGGAACAACTGCGGACGGCGCTGCTCCAGGCGGTGCCAGCGTTCGAGGACGGTGCCGTCCGGCCCGACTTCGTCCAGCAGACGCGCCGGCAGGGTGAAGCCGGTGAACTCCAGCCCAAGCTCTGCCAGGCAGCGCTCGATCTCGGGGATGGTGAACTGAACCTCCTGGACGTGGAACAGCAGGTCGCGGGCCTCGCTCATGGAATAGAAATCGGCGGCGGCGCCGACCAGTTCGGCGGCCTCGGGGATGCGTCCGGCCAGCACCTCGCGGCGGAAGCGGCGGATGCCGGTGTCGCCCTCGTAGCCGCCCGCGGCGATCAGGCGCCGGCAGGCATTGACCGGGCGCCGTGCCGCCACCGAATAAAGCGCCACCCGCATCAGCCCGCCCGGCTTCAGCAACCCGGCCAGCACCCGCCAGCCCGCCAGGGGGTCGGCCATGTGATGCAGCACGCCGGTGCATTCGATGACGTCGAAGCGCCGCTCCAGCGTGCCCAGCGCCAGGATATCGGCCTGGGCGAACTCCACATTGGCAACCCCCAGCCGCCGCGCCATCGCCACCCCATAGGCCAGCGAAGCGCGTGACAGGTCCACCGCCAGCAGCCGGCTTCGCGGCCCATAGGCAAAGGCCGCCCGAACCGCCTGTTTGCCGGTGCCGCAGCCGGCCACCAGCACCTCGGCGGCCTCCGTCGCCCCGGGGGGCAGCGGGCGGCTGCCGACCTCGGGAGGCGTGACCGCCAGCCAGCGCGGGTAGGGGTTCTCCTCGTATTGATGCGCCACCGTGGCGGAGACCCCGGCGGTCACCGCCGTCAGCGCCGGCAGCGCGGCCCGGATCGCGGCATCCTCTCGGGCTGCCTTGATCGCCTCGGCGGCGAAGGCGCGGGCATGAGGCTCGGTCACCGGAATGCGCCGGCCCAGTTCCGCCGCCCGGGGCAGTTGCGCCAGCGGCCGGTACAGGGCGTAGATCAGCAGTTCGATCCCCACCTTGGCATGGCGGCCCATGCGGCCGGCCAGATCCTCGGCCAGGATAGCCAGGGCCGCCTCTTCGTCATCCTCGACGAAGAAGACGTATTCGTTGTTGCGGCATTGGCGGGCCAGGGCGGCGAGAAAGGCCGGCGGCAGGCCGCTCCGGCTCTCCAGCAAGGCCCGGCGGCGCAGCCCGGTCAGCAATGTCTCGACTTCGGGGGCGATATTGATCGCCCGCTCAAGATAGGCCAGCCACACCGGGTCGGCCACTCCCCCCGGCAGCACGCCCCGCAGATAGCCCAGCACCGGCGCGATGAAGTGCTGGTGGTCGAGCCGGTCGCTGGCGAGGATGGCCAGCAGGGCCTCGGCGGCGGGTTGCGCCGGCAGGGCGACGCCGCCGCCGGTGGCGGCGATGCGCTCGGCCACCCGGCCCATCAAAACCAGCGCCGCCGCATGGGTGGGCGCCTTCTCCAGCGCCGACAGCAGAACCGCCGCCGCCTCGCCCGTCCTGCCGGCGTCGAGATGGGCCGCGGCCAACGCCACCAGCGGGGCCGGATCGTCGGAGGCGACCATCACCGCCATCAGCAGGGTATCCAGGGATGTCATAGGAGCGGACTGTGCCTCAAAAAGCGCTCCCATCCCAGGGGTTCGTGATCTAATGTGCATCCGGTTTCCCTGGGGGGTGCGGACGCAGATGGTTGAACGTAAGAAGGCTTTGATCACCGGCGTGACCGGCCAGGACGGCGCCTATCTCGCCGAGCTCTTGCTGGGCAAGGGCTACGAGGTGCATGGAGTCAAGCGCCGCTCGTCCTCGTTCAACACGGCGCGGATCGACCACCTCTATCATGACCCGCATGAGCGTGACGTGCGCTTTCACATGCATTACGGCGACCTCACCGACGCCACCAACCTGATCCGGATCATGCAGGAAGTGCGGCCCGACGAAGTCTACAACCTGGCCGCACAAAGCCATGTCCAGGTCAGCTTCGAGACCCCGGAATACACCGCCAACTCCGACGCGCTGGGCACCCTCCGGCTACTGGAAGCCATCCGCATCCTCGGATTGGTGGACAAGACCCGCTTCTATCAGGCCTCCACCTCCGAAATGTTCGGCAAGGTCCAGGAGATCCCGCAAAGCGAGACCACGCCGTTCTATCCGCGCAGCCCCTACGCGGCGGCCAAGGTCTACGCCTACTGGATCACGGTCAATTACCGCGAGGCCTACGGCTTTCACGCCTCCAACGGCATCCTGTTCAACCACGAGGGACCGACGCGGGGCGAGACCTTCGTCACCCGCAAGATCACCCGCGCCGTCGCCGCCATCCATCGCGGCCTGCAGGACAAGGTCTTTCTCGGCAATCTCGATGCCAAGCGGGACTGGGGCCACGCCTGGGATTTCGTACAGGGCATGTGGCTGATGCTGCAGCAGGACAAGCCCGATGACTTCGTGCTGGCCACCGGCCAAACCCATGCGGTGCGCGAGTTCGTCGAGCTGGCCTTCCGCCAGATCGGCTTCGACATCGAGTGGCGGGGTGCCGGCCTCGACGAGAAGGGCATCGACCGGACCACTGGTCGCGTCCTGGTAGAGATCGACAGCCGCTATTTCCGCCCCACCGAGGTCGAGCTATTGATCGGCAACCCGGCCAAGGCGCACGAAAAGCTGGGCTGGCGCCATACCATCGGCTTCGAGCAGCTGGTGCGCGAAATGGTCGAGGCCGACCTCAAGACCGTCGAGCCGCGCAACGACATGTGCGGCTGAGGCGGCATCATATCGGCGAGCCGCGGAAGCGACTCGCCTATTTGCCCCTCGCCGAACGGGCGCATCCGCGCCCTTGGCCGCCGCCGCAATGGCGGCAAATATCGGCGCCGCAATGGCGGCAAATATCGGCGAACGGATCAGTTCGAGTGTTTCGCCGTCGTCACTCCTCCGCCGCCAGGCCGCGCCCGGTGTCCAGCAGCATCAGGCGGACCTGATTGATCTGAGGGATGGTGGGGGCGGGATGGGCGTCCACCGGGCGCACCATGCAGGCGTGCCAGGTGCGCTGACCCTCGGCCGACGCCAGGACGTGGGTCAGCAGCTTGAGCGCGCTCTTCAGTGTCTTGACGGTGCGCTGGTCGCCATAGAAATGGTCCCAGGTCAGGTTGTTACCATGCACCACCAGCAGCGCCTGGACGATGGCCCGGCTATGGCGTTCGAACGGCTCCAGGCGCTCACCGAAGGCGTGGTCGAGGAAGCCGAAATAGTTGGGCAGGCAGGGACGCGGGAAGCCGGGCGGATCGCCGAGCAGCATCTGCTCGAAGGGGCGCACCATCAGGCGCTGAAACGGGTTGGACCGGGCGCCGACATTGCCCTTGGGCCGGGTATGGTCGCGGCGGCACGCCTCTTCGTGATGACGGAAGGCATCGTCCAGCGAGATGGTGCCGTGGCGCACCAGCGAGGCGATGCGTTCCAGGTCGGCGAGCGACACAAGCCCGTTCGCGGCCCGCTCACGAGCCAAGGTCATCACCACGTTGGTCACCACCGCCGCCAGCTCGTGGCAACGGGTGGAGCCGTGGCACCCCGACGCGCCGTCCATCGCGAAACTTCCCCAAAAAGCTCGCCCGTTCCCGCAGCGACTGTGTGGGAATTCCGCCGCTCTGGCAAGGCCGCTGCAGCCGACCTGTCCGCAATGCCTGCTATTTCAGGGGGAGGAAGCTGAACACCTCGGGGCTATCGGGGGTGACGCCCACCAGCACGGCGTGGGTGTCGTCCTCGCCAAACACCTCCAGCCGGGTGAAGTTCATCACCCGCCGCTTGTCGCGCATCAGCGGCTTGTCCACCGAGAAGACATGGGTGTCGCCGTGCACCAGCAGCACCGGCCGCGAATACGCCGCCAGTTCGGCGTCCAGCGCCGCCAGCAGGTCGCGGTAACCGTCGATGCCGTCGCCGCCGCTGCCCGTGCATTCGGGGCGGGTGCAGAACCAGCCCGGATTGGCCTGCATGAACAGCGCCACCGCCACGGCATCCTCGGCGCGGGCGCGGGCGAAGGTGCCGCGCAGCCACTCCAGCACGGCGGCGTTGCGTGCTTCGAATTCGTCGGTGAGGCGGCGGTTATTGTTGCTGCCGGGCACATGCAGGGTGGCGAACAGTACGCCGCCGTGGCTCCATCGCCCATTCTCGGGATAGCCGGCCTGGACCGCCAACGGCAGCGTCCGCCGCCCCAGGCTCTGCGGCCAGGCGAAGTAGACCTGGCGGATGCGGGCCAGCCGTTCCAGGGGATCGCCGCCGCGCCGGTGGCAGTCGGTCCATTCGTTGTCGCCGGGGGTATAGACCAGCGGCGCTTCGAAGCGGTCGAACAACTGCCGGACATAGGCGAGATGGGCGTCGGTGCAGACGGTGCTGCCGGACTTGGTGTCGCCCACATGCACGGTGAAGGCCGGGCCTGCCGCGTTGATGCGCCCGATCAGCCCGGTGAAGTCCCGATTGCGCTCGGCCTCGGGGTCGGTGAGGCGGGCATCGTCGCGCACATAGGGCATGTCGCCGATGGCGGCGAAGCTGAAGCGCTGCTCGGCCAAGGCGGGCATGGCCAGGCAAAGGGCGACGGTGACGAGGACCTTCAACAAGGGGGGCGCCTGTCGGTTGGGAGAGCAATCCCTCAACCATAGCCGCAAATTTCGCGACTGGCTTGCGGCGAATTGGAGTGAAACCCTACGGCCCGACCGGAAGCTGCACCCGCACCGTACTGCCGCTGACGCCGGGGAAATTGGTGAATAGCGCCTTGATGAGATACGGCACCGCCGGGGCCACCGCCGGGCTGGTGCTCTCGGCCACGGCGCGGCCCTCGAACAGCTTGAGGGTGGAGCCGTTGCGCCATGCGGCGCCGTCAAGGACATCCAGCGTCGCCCACTTGACGTAGTAGGTCATGCTGCGGGTCTCGGTGTAGGGGAAGGGGTCCCACACCCCGCCGCCGTACCAGGGCCGACCGCCCCAGCCGGCGCCGCCATACACCGATGACGGGCTCGACCACACTTCGGTATGGGGTGGGCCAGCGCCCCAGTGCAACACAACCACCGTGTCGGCCTCGGCGCCGGCTTTCGCCGCCACCGGCCGCCAGCCGCGGGCCTGAAGCTGCGCCGCCACCAGTTGCGCGTAGGACTCGAACTCCAGGCTGCCCTTCTGGGCGGCGGCGGGCATGATGGTGAAACTGCGAGCGGCCGACGGCAGGTCGTGGAAGCGGGTGACGTCGGCCTGCACCAGCTGCGGGCCGCAGCCGGCAAGGGCAAGCGCCAACAGGATGGCAACCGCTCTGGTCATGGCCTCCAGTATATGGGATCGATGGCGCGCCGCTACAAAGGGACGTATGCATCCGTCACGAATTGACGGTTTTCCCGACAGGGCAAAGCGGGCAGAATGATGCCCGCGACGGGCGCGCAGGGGTAGATCAGTTCATCCATGGCCGAAGAAGGCGAACTTGAGTCGATATCCGACAGCGACATGGATTCCATGTTCGTGCTGCCGTTGGCTATCATCCCGCTGCAAACGCCTGGGCTGCAGAGCGCCAAGCTGATCAAGAATGTACGGCTGCGCAGCGTCATCGAGATCTTCGCCGACTCGCAGACCGGCTCCGGCCAGGTGGAGATCGAGGCCCTGCCCGCCATGTTCGGCTGGCCCCCCGACCAGCTGCATCCCGATCTCGCCATCATCCGCCGGCTGGCGCTGCTGCCCAGCTACGACGTCTATTCCCTGCGGATCAGCCTGCGCGAGCACGGCATTCCGGTCAACGACTACAAGGCGCTGCAGCTGTCGGGCGACAAAGCCGAGCAATTGGCCAAGTACATGGTGCTGTTCACCCGGCCGCTGATCAAGATGATCTATGGCGACGAGGCGGTGGAGATCGACTCCTTCGCCGATGTCCTCAAGCTGTTCCGCGATCCCGACATCAAGAAGGCGAGGCAGCGCCTGGAGCAGATGGCAAAGAGTCTCAACATCGAGATCTACGACGTGCCGCGCTTCCTTGAGGATTACGGCGACACCTTCCTGTCGCTGTCCTATTTCCGCCATTGCCTCGACCGTCTGGAACCCTATTTCACCGCTTGCGTGCAGTCGCTGCAGCCCATCCGCAGCCACTTCCAGCTCAAGCAGGACCAGAACCTGATGAAGGTGTGCGACACGGTCGAGGAAGTGATCAACACCATGAGCGCCACCATCACCGGCCGCCTTGAGGTGTTCGAGAAGCGCACCCGCGAGATGTGGGATCACATCACCCAGGAAGAATTCCGCGCCATCAAGACCATGATCGAGCGCTACCACGTCACCATCGGTGCCGCCCTGTGCGGCCTGACGGTGAAGATGAACTCGTTCGGCCGCATGTTCCCCAAGCCCAATGCCGGCGGCCCCATCAAGCGCGCCGACTTCCTGACCGCCGAGATGATCCAGGGCATCGACCAGATCAAGGACGTGGAAAAGCGCTACATGCCGAAGGAATAGCGGCGAGGCCTCCCCTCCCCCGCTGGGGAGGGAAGGAGAACAATCACACCGCCTTGGTCTCGGCTCCCACCAATTCGACGATATCGGCCATGATGGCGCTGATGTCATAGTCCTTGGGGGTGTAGATGCGGGCGCAGCCGGCCGCCTTCAGCGTTTGAGCGTCCTCGGCCGGGATGATGCCGCCGGCCACCACCGGGATGTCGGCCAGTCCGGCGGCCCGCATGCGCTCCAGCACCTCGGTCACCAGCGGCACGTGGCTGCCCGACAGGATCGAGAGGCCGACCACATGGACGCCCTCTTCCAGGGCGGTGTTGACGATCTGCGAGGGCGTCAGGCGGATACCCTCGTAGACCACCTCCATGCCGGCGTCGCGGGCCCGCACCGCGATCTGTTCGGCGCCGTTGGAGTGGCCGTCGAGGCCGGGCTTGCCCACCAGCATCTTGATGCGGCGTCCGAGACCGGCCGAGACCTCCTCGACGCGGGCGCGCACCTCCTTCATGCGGTCGCCGCGCACATTGGCGCTGGCGCGGGCCACCCCGGTGGGGGCGCGGTACTCGCCGAAGATGTCGCGCAGGGCCTGCGACCACTCACCGGTGGTGACGCCGGCATGGGCGCAGGCGATGGAGGGCTCCATGACGTTGCGGCCCTCGGCGGCGGCGGATTTCAACCCGGCCATGGCGGCAGCGACGGCGGACGCGTCGCGCGTCGCCTTGAACGCCTTGAGGCGCTCGATCTGCTCGGCCTCGGCCCGGGGATCGACGGTGAGGATGGTGCCCTCACCGGTGGTCAGCGGGCTGGGCTCGGTCTCCGTCCAGCGGTTGACGCCGACCGCCACCTGCTCGCCGGTTTCGATGGCGCCCAGCCGGCGGGCGTTGGATTCCACCAGCTTCTGCTTCATGTAGCTGGATTCCACCGCCGCCACCGCGCCGCCCATGGCATCGATGCGGGCCAGTTCCTCGCGGGCGCCCAGCTTCAGCTCCTCGACCTTCTCGGCGATGGCGCGGCTGCCGTCGAAGATGTCGCCGAATTCCAGCAGGTCGGTCTCGTAGGCGACGATCTGCTGCAGCCTGAGCGACCACTGCTGGTCCCACGGGCGCGGCAGGCCCAGCGCCTCGTTCCAGGCGGGCAACTGCACCGCCCGGGCGCGGGCATCCTTCGACAGCACCACCGACAGCATTTCCAGCAGGATGCGGTAGACGTTGTTCTCGGGCTGCTGCTCGGTGAGGCCCAGGGAATTGACCTGCACGCCGTAGCGGAAGCGCCGCAGCTTTTCATCATCGATGCCGTAGCGGTCGCGGCAGATTTCGTCCCACAGCTGGGTGAAGGCGCGCATCTTGCACAATTCGGTGACGAAGCGGATGCCGGCGTTGACGAAGAAGCTGATGCGGCCGACCACCTGGGGGAAGTCCTCGGGTGGAACCGCCAGCCGCACCGTGTCCAGCACCGCGATGGAGGTGGCCAGGGCGTAGGCCAGCTCCTGCTGCGGCGTGGCGCCGGCCTCCTGCAGATGGTACGAGCAGACGTTGATCGGGTTCCACTTGGGAACCTCGCGATAGGTGAAGGCGATGACGTCGCTGGTCAGCTTGAGGCTGGGCTGCGGCGCGAAGATATAGGTGCCGCGCGACAGGTATTCCTTGATGACGTCGTTCTGGGTGGTGCCGTTGAGGCTGGCGCGGGCGGCGCCCTGCTTCTCGGCGGTGGCGATGTAGAGCGACAACAGCCAGGCGGCCGGCGCGTTGATGGTCATCGAGGTGTTCATCTTTTCGAGAGGAATTTCCTCGAAAAGAGTCATCATGTCGCCCAGGTGGCAGACCGGCACCCCGACCTTGCCGACCTCGCCGCGCGCCAGGGCATGGTCGCTGTCGTAGCCGGTCTGGGTGGGCAGGTCGAAGGCGATGGACAGGCCGGTCTGGCCCTTGGTCAGGTTGGTGCGGAACAGTCGGTTGCTGTCCGCCGCCGAGCTGTGGCCCGAGTAGGTGCGGAACAGCCAGGGCTTTTCGCGCTCGGGGGTCTTGTCGTCGCTCATCACCTGCTCCACTTCCTTTGGGTGCACTGCATCATTCGAGATCGGGCGTCGGGGGAGGCGCCGGGCGGCGCGCGGCCGCTTGCGACCTAAAATTTCTCACCATCCAATCTTCGCGAAACAAACTATCATTTTGTGCATTGCGAAGAAAGCGACAAAACGCTACAACGCCGGTCGGGCCCGACACAAGGTGGTGGGCCGGGCCTCACCCGTTCGGGGTGGGTGGTTTAGAGTCGTGCCAAGGAGTTGACCAGATGACCGAAGCGGCGAAGGTTGCCGATATCCGCCCTGGTGCGGTGATCAAGGACCTCTATGAGGTCGGCGAGTTCCCCCCGCTGGGCCATGTGCCGAAGCAGATGTACGGATGGTGCATCCGTCGTGAGCGCCACGGCCAGCCCAACACCGCGATGCAGGTCGAAGTGGTGGATGTGCCCGTGCTCGATCCGCACGATGTGCTGATCCTGGTGATGGCGGCCGGCGTCAACTACAACGGCGTCTGGGCCGCCCTGGGCAAGCCGATCTCGCCGTTCGACTACCACAAGGCCGAGTACCACATCGCCGGCTCGGATGCCTCGGGCATCGTCTGGGCGGTGGGCGCCAAGGTCAAGCGTTGGAAGGTCGGCGACGAGGTGGTCGTCCACTGCAACCAGACCGATGGCGACGACGAGGAGTGCAACGGCGGCGATCCGATGAATTCGCCCAGCCAGCGCATCTGGGGCTATGAGACTCCCGACGGTTCCTTCGCCCAGTTCGCCCGAGTGCAGGCGCAGCAGGTGATGCCGCGTCCCAAGCATCTGACCTGGGAAGAGAGCGCCAGCTACACCCTGACGCTGGCCACCGCCTATCGCATGCTGTTCGGCCATCGCCCGCACATCCTGCGTCCCGGCCACAACGTGCTGGTGTGGGGCGCCGCCGGCGGCCTGGGCTCCATGGCCATCCAGCTGATCGCGGTGTCGGGCGCCAACGCCATCGGCGTCATCTCGGAAGAGGACAAGCGCGACTTCGTCATGGGTCTGGGCGCCAAGGGCGTCATCAACCGCAAGGACTTCGACTGCTGGGGCCAGTTGCCCGACATCGATGGCGATCCCAAGGCCTTCTCCGACTACATGAAGAAGACCCGCGAGTTCGGCAAGGCCATCTGGGACGTCACCGGCAAGGGCAACGACGTCGACTTCGTCTTCGAACACCCCGGCGAGGCCACCTTCCCGGTGAGCTGCAACGTGGTCAAGCGCGGCGGCATGGTGGTGTTCTGCGCCGGCACCACCGGCTTCAACCTGACCTTCGACGCCCGCTTCGTGTGGATGCGGCAAAAGCGCATCCAGGGCAGCCACTTCGCCAACATGATGCAGGCCAGCCAGGCCAACCAGCTGGTGATCGAACGCCGCATCGACCCCTGCATGTCGGAAGTGTTCTCGTGGGAGGACATCCCCCAGGCGCACATGAAGATGCTGCGCAACGAGCACAAGCCCGGCAACATGGCGGTGCTGGTCCAGGCCGGCAAGCCCGGTCGCTACACCCTCGAAGACTGCATCGAGGGGTAATCGGTCGTTACAGTTCGTGCCGCCGGCAAGGAACACCTTGCCGGCGGCACGGCAATAATGTAAAAAATTTTACGTTACTCCGTCTTCAGGCCTAACTATGCAGAGAACCTGGGGATTTTACGGTCGCGCCCGTGAGATTGCCATGATCGAGGATATCCTTGATCGTGGGCGTTGGTTCTTCTGCGCCATTTCCGGCCGCCGCCGCATCGGCAAGACCTCGCTGATCAGGGAGGCGCTGGAGGCTAAATGGGATCATGACAAGGTCCTTTACTTCCAGATCCCGGACAGCGACGAACGCGGCGTCGTCCAGGCATTCCAGGATGCCCTGGAGTCTGTCGGGGCCCCGCCTGATATAGCGAAGGAACTCCGCACCTTTGCCGTCATGGCGGCTATGATCCAAGTCCTTTGCGAGGACGGTTGGGTCGTCATTCTCGACGAATTCCAGTACTTCCACCGCAAGGGCCTGTCGTCGTTCCAGTCGCTGTTGCAGGCGCGGGTGGACCAGCTGCGTGACACAGCGAGGGGCGGCTTGGTGGTTCTCGGTTCCATCCATACTGAGATGTCGGCCGTGCTGGAAGACCGCAACGCCCCGCTGTTCAATCGTATCACCGACCGCATCGAGGTGGAGCACTGGGATTTCGAGACCCTGTTCCAGATGTTCGAGGCGCACGGCATCGCCGACCCGGCTCAGCAACTGTTCCTATGGTCGCTATTCGAAGGCGTGCCAAAATTCTATCGCGACGCGTTCGACCAACGTGTCTTGGTACCCTCCACGGACTATCGCAGCGAGACTTTGCGCCGCCTGTTCTTCGAGGGCAGCAGTCCGCTGCGGGATGAGGCCGACAACTGGTTCCTGAGGGAATTTCGCGGCCGCTACGACACGGTTCTGCGGCTGTTGGCACGGCTGGGTCCTTGCTCACACGGGGCCCTGACCGAGGAATTCAGCCGGGCCGGCACCGAATCGGAAAAGCAGCTGGGAGGCTATCTCAAAATTCTGGTCGATAACTACCGCATGGTCGAACGCCAACTTCCGATCTTCGCCGTCAAGAAGGAACGTAAGGCTCGCTATGCCATCACCGACAATTTCCTGATGTCCTGGCTGGGCGGCCTGGCCAGAAATGTCAGCGCCGCCCGCATCATGCCCCTGGCCCGGCCGCTCGCAGCCGCCGACGAAGCCCTGGCCACCGTAGAGGGCTTCGCCTTCGAGCGCATGGTTCACCAGCTGACTATCGAGTGCTCGCGGGCCGATTGCGGCGATTTCACCCTGAGTGAGATGGTGCGCGGGTATTGGAACAGCGCCGACACCGAAATAGACCTGGTTGCCATTGACGATATTTCCAAGACCATTCGTTTCGGCTCATGCAAGCGCTCCGCGGCCAAGCACGACACAGCCGATTTCGACGGACATATCGAGCGTTTCCTCAAGACCAAGGATGGTCGCCGGTTCCATGGCTGGGCTGTTCAAAGGGTCCTCTATTCACCTGTATTTACCGAGAAGGAGCGGCACGATTTGTCCAACAAAGGCTATATCTGCCGCGACCTACACGACTTTCGTAATTATCTCTTCCGCCAAGGAACACGCCCATGACCATCCTGCTCCCCGATCTGCTGGCCACCTGCGAGGCTGCGCTGGCTCCGGTCAATGCGTTGCGGCTGGCCGCCAAGGCCTCGGTTACCGCCATGGTGAGCAAGGATGGCAGAATCGATTCGGCCCTGTTCGAGGCCAACCAGACCGCCGCCCACGGCTATGCCTGGCTCGCCACCTATGTGGCTGCCCTGGAGCAGATGCTGGGCTGGGCGCGGCGGCTGGAGGCCGCCGGCAAGCTGGGCGAGCTGGAGCGGCTGATGCTGCAGGCGGCGTTCGGCGAGTACATCGCCCAGATCACCGGCGGCATCGCCATGAGCCAGTGCGAGATCGTGCGGCCGGCCGACATGGGACTCGACGGCCACGCCTTATCGTCGCCTGAGACCAAGCTGCTGCGCAAGCAGGGCTGCACCGCCGCCGTGCGCGCCCGCATCGCCGAGTTGATCCGGGACGGCCACCATTTCGGCGAGCCCGGCCTCGACGACGAGACCCTGGTGCTGATCCAGGAGCAGTTCCGCCGCTTCACCGACGAGGAGGTCGTCCCCCACGCCCATGAATGGCACCTCAAGGACGAGCTGATCCCCATCGAGGTGGTCGACCACGTCGCCGAAATGGGTGTGTTCGGCCTGACCCTGCCCGAGGAATACGGCGGCCTCGGCCTCGGCAAGATGTCCATGTGCGTCGTCACCGAGGAGCTGAGCCGCGGCTATATCGGCGTCGGCTCCCTGGGCACCCGCTCCGAGATCGCCGGCGAGCTGATCCGCCTGGGCGGCACGCCGGAGCAGAAGGAATACTGGCTGCCCCGCATCGCCTCGGGCGAGGTGCTGCCGACGGCGGTGTTCACCGAGCCCAACACCGGTTCGGACCTGGGCTCCTTGCGCGCCCGCGCCGTGCTTGAGGGCGACAGCTACCGGATCACCGGCAACAAGACCTGGATCACCCACGCCGCCCGCACCGACGTGATGACCCTGCTGGTGCGCACCGATCCGGCCACCAAGGACTACAAGGGCCTGTCCATGCTGATCGCGCCCAAGCCGCGCGGCACCGAGGCCGCCCCCTTCCCCGCGCCGGGCATGACCGGTGGCGAGATCAAGGTACTGGGCTATCGCGGCATGAAGGAATACGAGCTGGGCTTCGACGGTTTCGAGGTTCCCGCCGCCAACCTGCTGGGCGGCGTCGAGGGCCAGGGCTTCAAGCAACTGATGGAGACCTTCGAGAGCGCCCGCATCCAGACCGCCGCCCGCGCCGTCGGCGTCGCCCAGCGCGCCATGGAGGAGGGCCTGCGCTACGCCCGCGACCGCATCCAGTTCGGCAAGCCCATCTACCAGTTCCCCCGCGTCGGCGGCAAGATCGCCTGGATGGCGGTGGAGACCATGATCGCCCGCCAAATGTCGTATTTCTCGGCGCGCGAGAAGGACGGCGGCCACCGTTGCGACATCGAGGCCGGCATGGCCAAGCTACTGGCCGCCCGCGTCGCCTGGTCCAACGCCGACAACGCGTTGCAGGTCCACGGCGGCAACGGCTATGCCGAGGAGTACCAGATCAGCCGCATCCTGTGCGACGCCCGCATCCTCAACATCTTCGAGGGCGCCGCCGAGATCCAGGCGCAGGTCATCGCGCGCGGCCTGCTGGGCGGCGCCAGGGGCTAGGCGGGAGGACGGGCCGTGCGGTTACGTCGTCGCCTGCTCGCCCTGGTCGACACCGAGGACCGGCTGATCGCCGAGCTGGGGGCCGGTCACTCGCGCGTCGAGCGACTGCGCAACGAGAACATCCGCGAGCTGGAGATGATCGTCGACGACGACGGCTGGCCGACGCTGGACGATGCTGGCGAGGAGGGCGCCGAGGCGGCGCTCCGCATTGCCATGGGCGCGGTCAACCGGCCCAGTTTCATGCGGCTGTGCCTGACGCAGGTGCTGGGGGCGGTTCGCCGCGGCGAAGCCTTGCCCGCCCATGCCGAGCGGCTGGCGGAGCGATTGAAGGCGGTGGAGTGAGCGAACAGCCCTACTCGCAGTTGGCCGTCGTCTTCTCGGTGATGGTGCAGGCACCCTTGCCGCGGCGGGACAGGGTGATGTCGCCGGGGTAGATGCAGGTCAGCTTGGTGATCGAGCCCAGCTTCGATACCGCCGCCTTTTCCGGCATCAAGGCCTTCAACGCAGACTGATCGCCGCCGCACGGCAGATAGCCCTGGAATGCCCCATCCTGCGTCTCCCACAGCGCCACATCCTTCAGCGCCTTGTACTTCTCGAAGGCGATGCAGGTATCCTCGCGGTCGTACATGCGCTGGTTGTCGCTGCAATAGCCGGTGAAGCCGATCTTCAGCTCCTCCTCGTTGGGACAGGATCCGACCTGCTGGGCGGTGGCGAGCGGCGGACAGGTAACCGTCTCGGCCGCCGCCGGGACAGCCGCCGTCAGGATGGCGAGAACAACGGCGGCGCGGATGTTGACGGTCATGACGGACACTCCTTCGGACAAAAACGCACCGCTTCTTAACACGACGAGGGGGCAGCCGCCAGCCGGCTCACTGGTGGTAGAAGCCGGCGCCCAAGATGTAATCCCCCACCTTGACCACGTACGACGTCTTGTTCTCCAGCTTGCCGGTGACGGGGTTCTTCCACAGGTAGTCGACCAGGCCCGAGCTGTCCTTGTTGGCCTTCCTGATGATCTCCTGCACCACCAGCAAGCCGGCGTAGTCGGTCATCGTCCAGGCGTTGGAGCCGGTGCGCTCGGGGCGGTAGCCGGTGGCCATGTAGACGCCCTTCTGGTCGAAGGCGAAGACATAGAGATCGTTGCGGACCCACCGGCCCTTGGGGTCGTTGAAGGCGGCGAAAGCCTTTTCGGGCGCAGTTTTCTTGAAGAAGGCCACCGCCTCGTCGACGAACACCTTGGTCTGCTCGTAGGTGGCGCGCGGCGGCGGCGGCGCCTTTTCGGTGGCCGAGACCGGCCCGACATTCCCAAGAAAGGCGACCATCACAGTGGCAAAAAGCACTCTGGCAAACATCGGCGGCTCCCGCGCATCATTCCCCTGCACCTAATATAATGGAAAGGGAAACAACCGTCATGGCCGTTATGCATAGGCCCGGTGCGGCGCCGCATCCAATTGACAGGCGCTCTCCGAGGCCCTATTGCCGAGGCGAGAGATGAGGGAGGTTGGCATGAAGATCGGGATCGTTGGCTGCGCCGGGCGCATGGGGCGGATGCTGTCGTCCGAAGTGTTGAGCACCGAGGGCTGCACCCTGTCCGGCGGCACCGAGCGGCCGGGCTCCGACGCGGTCGGCCGCGACCTGGGCGAATTGCTGGGACGCGGCACCTTGGGCGCCATGGTCGGCTGCGATGCCAAGACCCTTATCGCGGGCGCCGAGGCGGTGATCGACTTCACCTCGCCCACCGCCACGGTGTTCCATGCCCAACTGGCCGCCGAGACCCGCACCGTGCTGGTGGTCGGTACCACCGGCCTGTCGCCCGACGACGAGGCCGCCCTGCGCACCGCCGCCACCCGCACCGCCATCGTCTACGCCCCCAATTTCAGCGTCGGCGTCAACCTGCTGCTGGCGCTGACCGAGCAGGCCGCCGCCATCCTGGGCGACGACTACGACATCGAGATCGTCGAGATGCACCACCGCATGAAGGTGGACGCGCCCTCGGGCACCGCGCTGGGCCTGGGCCGCGCCGCCGCCCGCGGCCGCCGGGTGGCCATCGAGGACGTGTGGTGCAAGGCCCGCGACGGCCACACCGGCGCCCGCCCCAAGGGCGAGATCGGCTTCGCCACCCTGCGCGGCGGCGACGTGGTAGGCGACCACACGGTGATGTTCGCCGCCGAGGGCGAGCGGATCGAGCTGGGCCACAAGGCATCCAGCCGCGCCGTCTTCGCCAAGGGCGCCGTCCGCGCCGCCCGCTGGGCCCAGGGCCAGCCGCCGGGGCTCTATTCCATGCGCGACGTGCTGGGGCTGTAGGGAGGGACGAGAGGGCCGCGTCAGCGGCCTCTCCCCGCGTCGCTACACGCTGGTATCGACGTTGCCGCCGCCCACCTTGGGACCGCCCTTGGAGACGCCGACCATGGCGGGGCGGAGCAGGCGGTCGTGGATGGTGTAGCCCTGCTGCATCACCAGCACCACGGTGCCCTCGGGCTGGGTGGCGTCTTCCATTTCCAGCATGGCCTGATGCAGGTTGGGGTCGAAGCGGGTGTGCATGGCCTCGATCAGCTTGATGCCGTAGCGGCCGAGGGTGGTGACCAACTCGCGTTCGGTCATCTCGACGCCCTGGATCAGGCTGTTGACCAGATCGTTGCCCTCGCGCGAGGCGGGCGGCACGGCATCGAGGGCGCGGCGCAGGTTGTCGGCGATGCCGAGGGCATCCTTGGCGAACTGGGCGACGGCATAGCGGCCGCGGTCCTCGGCCTGCTGCTCCAGGCGGCGGCGGACGTTCTCGGTCTCGGCCTTGGCGTAGAGCACGTCGTTCTTCAGCTTGGCCACCTCGGCCTCCAACTCCTCCAGACGCTCGGGCGACGGCGGCGGCAGCGCCTCCGGCTCGGCGGCGACTTCGGCGACGATGGGCTCGGCGGCAACGGGTTGGGGCTTGATGTCCTGGGTCATCGTTTTCTCTTCTTCTTTCATCCAAGCACGCGGCCGATGGCCTTGGCGGTATAATCCACCATGGGAATGATGCGTGCGTAATTGATCCGGGCGGGGCCGATGACCCCGATGGCGCCGATGACGCGCTCGCGCGCGTCACGATAGGGGGCGACGATCATCGAGCAGCCGGTCATGCCGAACAGCTCGCTCTCGGCGCCGATGAAGATTTGCAGGCCGTCGGCGGCCGAGGTCCGCTCCACCAGGCGCAAAAACTGCTCGCTGGTCTCCAGCGTCTCGAACAGGCTGCGGATGCGCTCCAGGTCCTCGACGGCGGTGACGTCCTCCAGCAGGTGCGACTGGCCGCGCACGATCAAGGCCGAACGGCTGTCGCCGCCGGCCCAGGTGGCGAGGCCGGCCTCCACCACCGTGCGGGTCAGGGCGTCCAGGTCGGAGCGCTGCTGCTCCAGTTCGGCGGTGATGTCGTCGCGCAGCTCGTCGAGGGTGCGGCTGGCCAGCCGGGCATTGAGGTAGTTGCTGGCCTCCACCAGGGCCGACATGCCGACGCCGTCGGGCAGGTCGAGGATGCGGTTCTCCACCATGCCGTCCTCGGTGACCAGCACCACCAGGGCGCGATGGCGTCCCAGCCAGACGAATTCCACCTGCTTGAGGGCTCGCTGGATCTTGGGTGCCACCACCACGCCGGCGCAGCGCGCCAGGCCGGACAGGGTGCCGACCGCCTCGCCCAGCACCTGCTCCATGCTGCGGCCGGCGGCGCGGCAGCGGGCATCGAGGGCCTGCCGCTCCTCGTCGGGCAGGCGGCCGACCTCCAGCAGGCCGTTGACGAACAGCCGCATGCCGGCCTGGGTGGGCAGCCGTCCCGCCGAGGTGTGCGGTGCATAGAGCAACCCCAGATCTTCGAGGTCGGCCATGACGTTGCGGATGGTGGCGGGTGACAAGGCGATGGGCAGCCGGCGCGAGATGGTGCGCGAGCCGACAGGCTCGCCGGTCGCCACATAGGCGTCGACGATATGGCGGAAAACCTCGCGCGAGCGGTCGTTCAATTCGGCGATGACGGGCTGTTTGCCGCGCACTGTTCATGACCCCGGGGTGAGTTGCCGGCAAAACTTAGTGAGCGGGCGCCTGATCGTCAACGGCGTGCGGTGAAACCCGTTGGCGTCGCGTCGTCGGCGCGCTACCTTGCCGCCCGATCCAGACCAAGGAAAATGAATCCATGAGACCTTCCGGCCGCGCCTCCGACCAGCTTCGCTCCGTCGTCCTCGAACTGGGCTTCTCCAAGCACGCCGAGGGTTCGTGCCTGGCGAAGTTCGGCGACACCCATGTGCTGTGCACCGCCTCGGTCGAGGAAAAGGTACCGCCCTTCCTGCGCAACACCGGCAAGGGCTGGGTCACCGCCGAATACGGCATGCTGCCGCGCTCGACCCACACCCGCACCGACCGCGAGGCCGCCCGGGGCAAGCAGTCGGGCCGCACCCACGAGATCCAGCGCCTGATCGGCCGCTCGCTGCGCGCCGTCACCGACCTCAAGGCCATGGGCGAGATGCAGGTCAAGATCGACTGCGACGTGCTGCAGGCCGACGGCGGCACCCGCACCGCGTCCATCACCGGCGCCTATGTGGCGCTGCACCTGGCCTTCCAGGGGCTGGTCAAGCGCGGCGTGCTGAAGGCGGTGCCGCTGATCGACCATGTCGCGGCCGTCTCCTGCGGCATCCACGACGGCACCGCCGTGCTCGACCTCGACTATGTCGAAGACTCCTCGGCCCAGGCCGACGCCAATTTCGTCATGACCGGCACCGGCGGCATCGTCGAGGTCCAGGGCACCGCCGAGGATCGCCCCTTCTCGCACGAGCAGTTCCTGCAGCTACTCGGTCTGGCCGGGAAGGGCATCACCGATCTGGTCGCCATGCAGAAGGCGGTGCTGGGGCTGTGACCATCACCAAGCTCGTCATCGCCAGCCACAACGCCGGCAAGGTGCGCGAGATCGGCGAACTGCTGGCGCCCTACGGCGTCGAGGTGGTTTCGGCCGGCACGCTGGGGCTGCCCGAGCCGGAAGAAACCGGCTCCACCTTCGCCGCCAACGCCGAACTGAAGGCGCGCGCCGCCGCCGCCGCTACGGGGCTGCCGGCCTTGGCCGACGATTCCGGGCTGGCGGTGGATGCGTTGGGCGGCGCCCCCGGCATCTATTCGGCGCGCTGGGCGGGAGACTCCAAGGATTTCGCCGCCGCCATGGCCTTGGTGCACGAGAGGATGGGCGCCGACCCCGACCGTCGCGGCCGTTTCGTCTGCGCCCTGACTCTGGCCCAGCCCGGCGGCGAGGTCCGCACCTTCGAGGGCACCGTCGAGGGCGACATGGTGTGGCCGCCCCGGGGCTCGCACGGCTTCGGCTACGACCCCATCTTCCAGCCATTGGGTCACGCCGTCACCTTCGGCGAGATGGATCCGGATGCCAAGCACGCCATCAGCCACCGGGCGGAGGCGTTCCGCAAACTGGTGGCGGCGTGCTTCGAATGAGATGGTTCAACTCCCGACCCCGTCACCCCCGGACTTGATCCGGGGGTCCACGGCGCCGCCTGAATCGGCAGCTGGATGGCCGGGTCGAGCCCGACCATGACGAGAAGAGTGGATACTCACATGACCTCCCCCGGTTTCGGCATCTACATCCACTGGCCGTTCTGCCTGTCGAAGTGCCCCTATTGCGACTTCAACAGCCACGCCGTCCAAGCCATCGACCAGCCACGCTGGCGGGCGGCCCTGCTGGTCGAGCTGGCGCATTTCGCCGGAGTGGCCTCCGGCGGCACCGTCACCAGCATCTTCTTCGGCGGCGGCACGCCGTCGTTGATGGACCCCGAGACCGCCGGGGCGCTGATCGCGGCGGTGAAGCGGCACTGGCCAACCGCCCCCGATCTCGAAGTGACCCTGGAGGCCAACCCCTCCACCGTCGAGGCCGCCCGCTTCCGCGCCTTCCGCGCCGCCGGAGTCAACCGCCTCAGCCTGGGGGTGCAGGCGCTGGACGACGCGGCGCTGAAATTCCTCGGCCGCCATCACACCCTCGCCGAGGCGCTCGACGCGCTGGAGGTGGCGCGCCATACCTTCGACCGCTTCTCCTTCGACCTGATCTGCGCCCGCCCGGGACAGACGGTGGCGCGGTGGCGGGACGAGATGGCCCGTGCTCTCGAACTGGCCGGCGGCCACCTGTCGCTGTACCAGTTGACCATCGAGCAGGGCACCGCCTTCGCGCCGGCCTATGCCCGAGGCGACTTCGCCCTGCCGTCCGAGGACGAGGCCGCCGCCCTGTTCGAGGCCACCCAGGAGATGATGGAGGCCGCCGGCCTGCCCGCCTACGAGATCTCCAACCACGCCCGCCCCGGCCAGGAAAGCCGGCACAACCTGACCTACTGGCGCGGTGGGGACTATGTCGGCGTCGGGCCGGGGGCGCATGGACGGCTGGGCGGCGTCGCCTTCCGCCAGCACCGTGCCCCCGAGGCCTGGCTGGCCGGTGTCGAGACCCAAGGGCACGCCACCCGGCTCCGCGAACCGCTCGACCCGGCGGTGCGCCGCCAGGAACTGGTGATGATGGGACTGCGCCTGACCGCAGGCATCGACGCCGCGACCTTCCGCGCGGTAGGCGGCGCCCCCCTGGCGGAAGTCCTCGACCCGGACGGGTTGTCGCACATGGTGGATGGCGGTTTCGTCGAGTGGGACGGGCGGGTGGTGCGGGTAACGTCGAAAGGCCGGCTGTTGCTCAATTCGGTGACGGCGGCACTGATTCTTTAGCAGCGTGCGTCAACACACTCGACGCAGTCGGCGGCCATTGCGGCCGCGGCCAAGGGCGCGGAGGCACCCACCCGGCGCGGTCACTCCGGCCAGCGTCGATGCAGCCACAGCCACTGGCCGGGACGGGCGCTGATCCACTCCTCCAGCACGGCGTTGATGGCAGTCATCGTCGCCAGGGTGTCGGCGTGGACGTCGCCGCTGCGGGGCAGCTCCAGGGGCCGGTGGAAGGTGACGCGGAAATGGGCGCCCTTGAGGCGCTCGATGCGTACCGGCACCATGGGGCAGTCGAACTTGATGGCGAAGCGGGCCACCGCCGGGGCGGTCATGGCCTCGTGGCCGAAGAAGGGAACGGCGATGCCGTCGTTCATCTTCTGGTCGACCAGGATGGCGAGGTGGCCCGCCGACCGCAGCACCTGCATGATGTCGCGGGCGCCCTCCGGCCCCTTGGCGATCTGCCGCTCGGCCGCCGAGGCGCCACGCCCCTTGCGGTAAAGATCCTCGATCCACGGGTTGTTGGCGGCGCGGTAGACCAGGGTGATGGGCAGCCCTTCCCGGAAGGCCATGGCCGGCCCGAGTTCCCAGTTGCCGAGATGAGCGCCGACGAACAGACCCGGCCGGCCATCGTCGCGCAGGCGGTGCAGCACGTCGAGATTGACCGCCTCGACCCGGTTCGCCGCCAGCCATGCCACATGGGGGAACTCACCGGCGACGCGGCCCAGGTTGTCCCAGACCTCGGCGACGACGGTCTCGATCTCGGCCGGGGTCATGGCGGGGAACGCCCGGGCCAGGTTGCGCCGGGCGATGCGGCTGACCTTGAGACGCGGCCCCACCAGTCGGGCGAGCCCGCCGGCCAGCCCCGAGGCGGCATCCACCGGCAGCCACTTGAACACGCCCCACACCGCCCAGGCGACGAGCGCCTCCAGGCGCTGGCGAAGCTGCTTCGCGGTCATGGGACGACCACCCCCACGCGGTCCAGCAGCCGGGCGAGCAGGCTGTGGTCGCTCCACTCCAGCGCCACCGTCACCACCGTGACGTGGCGGCGCAGGTCGGCGGGGATGCGCACCGCGTCCTTGGCGGTGGTAGCCAGCAGGGCACCGGCAGCCTCGGCTTCGGCCAGCAGCTCCTCGATCTCGGCGCGGGAATAGGGGTGGTGGTCGGGGAAGTCCTGGGTGGCCACCAGGGAGGCGCCACAGGAGTCCAGGGTGGCGAAGAACTTGCCCGGGCGGCCGATGCCGGCGAAGGCGATGACCTCGCGGCCGTGCAGCGCCTCGGCTTCGGGGCCGGGGCGGAGATGGGCGTGCAGCACCGGCAGGTCGCCGAAATAGCGCGAGACGTCGCAGCTGTCCTCGCCCATCAGCACCACCGCGTCGGCGCGCCGTAGGCCGTGTGCCGGAGATTCGCGGCAGGGGCCGGCCGGCATCACCCGGCCGTTGCCGAAGCCGTAGGAGCCGTCCACCACCACCAGCGACAGGTCCTTGGACAGCGAGCCGTTCTGGAACCCGTCATCCATGACGATGATGTCGGCTCCCATGGCGGTGGTGGCGGCGGCGCCGTCGGGACGCCAGCGCGCCACCCAGGTGGGAGCCTCGCTCGCCAGCAGCAGCGCCTCGTCGCCGACGCGGGCGGCGTCGTGACGGTCGAGGTCGACGGCGCGCGGCCCCACCTCGGTGCCGCCGTAGCCGCGCGTCAGCAGGTGAACCTGGCGGCCGGCGGTCTTGAGCAGGCGAGCCAGCGCCACCACTACCGGCGTCTTGCCGGCCCCGCCGGCGATGATGTTGCCGACGCAGATCACCGGAATCGCCGGGCGGAATTCCTCGGCATCTTCCAGGTGGCGGCGCACCGCCCAGCCGTAGACCGGCGACAGCGGCGACAGCGCGCGCGCCAGCCAGCCGTCCCGGTGCCAGAAGTCAGGGGCGTGCATGCCGCATCTCCGCCGCGTCGAGGAAGGGGGCCAGCGCCTCCTCCACCCCGTCCAGAAGCACCCCGGCCTCTGCCATGGCCCAGGTTCCAGCCGCCTGCCGACGCCGTTGCAGCAGGTCGGCATCACTCAGCAGCCGCGCCGTCGCCTCGGCCAGTGCAGCGCCGTCGGCTACCTGCTCGGCGGCATCGACCGCCAGCATGCGGGGTGCCATGTCATGGAAGTTGTCCATCAGCGGGCCGAACAGCACCGCCGCTCCCAGCCGCGCCGGCTCGAACGGGTTCTGGCCGCCGCCGACCATCAGGCTTTTCCCCATGAACACCACCGGCGCCAGCCGGAAGAACAATCCCAATTCGCCCAAGGTATCGGCGATATAGATCTCGCCGGGGACCTCGGCGCGAGACCGTAACGAGACAGTCAGTTCCAGGGCGCGCAGCTCCTGGGCGATGTCGGGGCCGCGCTCGGGATGGCGGGGGGCGATGATGGTGAGCAGGCCGGGAAGGCGTGGAGCCAGCCGCTTGTGCGCCTCGGCGACGATGGCCTCCTCGCCGGGATGGGTGCTGGCGGCCAGCCACAGCGGCCTGCCCGCAACCGCGCTCCGCAGCCGCTCCAGCTCGGCGGCGTCGACCGGCAACGGCGGCACCGCCAGCTTGAGATTGCCCAGGCAGCGCACCTCGCGCGCCCCCAGCAACTTCAGCCGGTGGGCATCGTCGTCGGTTTGCGCCAGGCACAGCGCGAAGCCCGACAGCAGGCGGCGGATGAAGCCCGGCACCCGCTTCCAGCCGGTGAAGGAGCGGGCGGAGATGCGGCCCTGCACCAGCACCGCCGGGATATGGCGGTGGCGGGCCTCGGCCAGCATATTGGGCCAGAATTCGGACTCCGCCCACAGCGCCAAATCGGGCCGCCAGTGGTCGAGAAAGCCGCGCACGTAGCTGGGACGATCCACCGGCATGTACTGGTGCAACGCCCCCTCGGGCAGCCGCTCCGCCATCAGCCGGGCCGAGGTGACGGTGCCGGTGGTCACCAGGACGCCAAGCCGCCGCGCCCGCAACCGCTCGATCAGCGGCAGCATGGACAGGGATTCTCCCACCGAGGCCGCATGGATCCACACCAGCGGGCCGGACGGCCGCGGGCTGGCAGGGCGGCCCAGCCGCTCGCCGAACCGTGGCAGGTCCTCCTTGCCGCGGGCCTTGCGCCGGTCGAGGTAGAACGAGATCAGCGGCGCTCCCACGATGGTCAGGCCACGGTAGAGGCGATAGATCATGCCGCCCCCTCCCCTCGCGCCGGCGCCGGCTCAACCGGAGTGCGCCCCATGCGGCTGTCGGCCTCGACGGTGATGGCGAGCAGGCTGGTCTCCAGCGTCCGCCGCAGGTTCTCCAGCGTCTCGGCCGAGCCGTCGGCTGGCACGTCGATGGCGGAGCCCCAGACGAAGACTCCCCGGCTGAAGGGCAACGGCACCAGAAACCGATCCCAGGTCGACAGGAAGCGTCCCCGGCTGGCCGACAATGCCACCGGAATGATCGGGCAGCCCGAGACGCGGGCAATGCTGATGACACCGAGGGAGGCCCGCATGCGCGGCCCGCGCGGGCCATCCGGGGTGATGCCGATGCAGTTGCCCGACTTCAATACCTTGAACATGGCCCGGAGTGCCGCGGCACCGCCGCGGGTGGTCGAGCCCGCCACCGTCTGGATGCCGAGATGGCCCACGGTGCGGGCGATCAATTGGCCGTCGCGGTGCTGGCTGATCAGCATGTGGATCGGCACCGAGCCCCGCCAGCTCTTGGGCATCATCAGGATGCGGCCGTGCCAGAAGGCCAGGATGAAGGGCCGTCCCCCGCTCCAGAAGGCGGCCGGGATGTCGCCGCCGACCACGTCCCATCGGCTGGTGAGGAAGACCAGGCGGACATATTGGGCGGTAAGCCAGCACAGCAGCCCGCGAAGGGCCTCGTTCTTGCCGATGCGCTTGGCCAGCCCCACGGCCTAGGCCCCCGCCGAGGCGCCGTCCTCGGCGAACTGCATGGCGTACAGCCGGGCATAGACACCGCCATGGGCCAGCAGTTGCTCGTGGCTACCCGACTCGATCACCCGGCCCTTGTCCATGACATGGATGAGGTCGGCGTTGACCACGGTGGACAGGCGGTGGGCGATGACGATGGTGGTGCGCCCCTTCATCAGGTGTTCCAGCGCCGACTGCACCTGACGCTCGGATTCAGTGTCGAGGGCGCTGGTGGCCTCGTCCAGCAGCAGGATGGGGGCGTTCTTCAGCATGGCCCGCGCGATGGCCAGGCGCTGGCGCTGGCCGCCCGACAGGTTGAGGCCACGCTCGCCCACCAGGGTGTCGTAGCCGAGCGGCAGGCTGATGATGAAGTCGTGCGCCGCCGCCGCCCGGGCCGCCGCCTCGATCTCCTCGTCGGTGGCGCCGAAGCGGCCATAGGCGATGTTGGCGCGGACGGTATCGTCGAACAGAGTGATTTCCTGGCTGACCAGGGCGGTCTTGGCCCTGAGGCTCGACAGCGTCAGGCCGCGCACGTCCTGACCGTCGATCAGGACATGGCCGTCGGTGACGTCGTAGAAGCGCGGCAGCAGGTTGAGCACGGTGGATTTTCCGGCACCCGACGACCCCACCAGCGCCACCGTCTTGCCCCCCGGCACCACCAGATCGACGCCGTCCAGCGCCACCTTGGCGCCGTCATAGGTGAAGAAGACGCCCTCGAAGCGGACATTGCCCTCGCGCACCACCAGATCGGCGGCGCCGGGGCGGTCCTTGATCGCCGGCTCGGTGTCGAGGATGCTGAAGCAGCGCGCCGCCGCCGCCAGGCCTTCCTGCAGGTTGGTGTTGAGATTGGCGAGATTCTTCAGCGGCCGGTAGGCCAGCATCAGCGCGGTGATGAACGACAGGAAGGCGCCCGGCGTGGTGGGACCCTCGATCACCCGCGAGCCGCCATAGACGATGACCACGGTGATGGCGAAGCCGCCGAGGAACTCCATGATGGGCGAGGACGCGGCGCGCACCCGGTTGGCCTTGAAGGTCAGCCCGCGCAGGGTGCCGATCAGCGCCCCGACCTTGCCCTCCTCATAGGGCTCCATGCCATAGGCCTTGACCACCCGGATGCCCTGCACCGCCTGCTCCAGGTAGATGGTGAGCTGGGCCTGCTGCTCCTGGGTGTTGCCGCTGACCTTGCGCATGCGCTTGCCCAGCCGGGCGATGGGCAGGATGGCGATGGGAAAGAACAGGAAGGAAAAGGCGGCCAACTGCCAGTCCTTGTAGAACATGGCGCCGATCAAAAAGATCGCCTCCATGGAATCCTTGCACAGCCCGGTCATGGCGTTGGACACGGCGAAGCGCATGGAGGAAACGTCGTTGGTCAGCCGCGACAGCAGCCGGCCGGTCTGCATCTCATGGAAGAAGGCGACGTCCAGCTTGAGCAGGTGGCGGAACAGCCGGTTCTGCATGTCGGCGATGACCTGCAGACCCACCCGCGACAGCAGCACCGCCTCGCCGTAGCCGGCCATGGACTTGGCCAGGAAGGTCCCCATCACCGCCAGCGCCAGCGGCCACAAAAGGTCGGCTCGCTTCGAGACGAAGATGTCGTTGATCACCGGGTCCATCAGCAGGGCATAGCCGGCGGTGGCCGCCGCCGAGACGGTCATGCACAGCACCGCCGCCACGACCCACTTGATATACGGCCACGTGCCCTCGCGGATCAGGCGGCTCATCAGTGCAACAGTGGAGTGATCCAGCGAATTTTTGTGCTTGCCCAACACCTTGCCCATACCGCAGTCGCGAAAGCGCCGGACCATAGCACGGGGGACGGGATGGGCCAATGGGCGGGTGATGAATTAGAAGCCGGTTAACAACATGTCCAAGGCCTGGGTGATGACGTAGTGCTTGTCTCCTTCAATTTTCCCGACTGAAGCGCCAAGCTCACCCCGAGGAACGGCACCAATCGCCTGGGTCGCCATGGCATAGCGCTTCCCATCGATTTCGAAAACGGGGTTAAGCCTTGCCATGAGCGTGGCCACGTCCTCGACGGGGAGAAGCGGCACGACAACGACCGTAGCAAGCATGCTCATCAGGTCGGCCTGGACGTTCATCACATACCCGGACACGCCTGACAGGCGATATAGCTCGCGAGCCATCAAAACTGCCGGAAGCGTGCGAGGGGCAGGCCATTGGCTTCAACATAGGCATTCCAGGCCTCAATCCCCTGTCTGTTCTCGGCCTGCCATCGTGTGGCGCGCTCTTTCGATACCGCGTCGGCAAGGCCACGTTCACAGGCACTCGACAGGTTGATGCCGAGTGCCCGAGCTTCAGCGATCAGGTCATTTGGCAACGATACATTCGTCGGCTTCTTGGCGGGGGCTCTGGATCGCATGCGAGTCTCCACAGGAATGATGCGCATGAATATGTGCATCATACGTGCCGAAGGCAACGAAAAACCCCCTCCCGTCGCCGGGAGGGGGCTTCCGTCGAAACCGTCGTGGACGATGGACTTAGAAGTCCATGTCACCCATGCCGCCCATGCCGCCACCGGGCATGGAGGGACCGGCGTCCTTCTTGGCCTTCTCGACGATCAGGCACTCGGTGGTCACCAGCAGGCCGGCCACGGAGGCGGCGTCCTGCAGGGCGGTGCGAACCACCTTGGTCGGATCGATGATGCCGGCCTTGATCATGTCGACATATTCACCGGTCTGGGCGTTGAAGCCCCAGTTGAGGTCCTTGGACTCCAGCAGCTTGCCGGCGACCAGGATGCCGTCGGAACCGGCGTTCTCGGCGATCTGACGCACCGGCGACTGCAGGGCGCGACGGATGATCTCAACGCCGACCTTCTGGTCGTCGTTGGCGGTCTTGATGCCGTCCAGGGCGCGGATGGCGTGCAGCAGGGCGACGCCGCCGCCGGCCACGATGCCTTCCTCGACCGCAGCGCGGGTGGCATGGAGAGCGTCGTCGACGCGGTCCTTGCGCTCCTTGACCTCAACCTCGGTGGCGCCGCCGACCTTGATGACCGCAACGCCGCCGGCCAGCTTGGCCAGACGCTCTTGCAGCTTCTCGCGGTCGTAGTCGGAGGTGGTCTCCTCGACCTGGGCGCGGATCTGCTTGATGCGGCCCTCGATGTCGGCCTTCTTGCCGGCGCCGTCGACGATGGTGGTGTCTTCCTTGGTGATGGTCACCCGCTTGGCGGTGCCCAGGTCAGCCACGGTGACGTTTTCCAGCTTGATGCCGAGGTCTTCGGAGATGACCTGGCCGCCGGTAAGGATGGCGAGGTCTTCCAGCATGGCCTTGCGGCGATCACCGAAGCCCGGCGCCTTCACCGCCGCGACCTTGAGGCCACCGCGCAGCTTGTTGACCACGAGGGTGGCCAGGGCCTCGCCCTCGATGTCCTCGGCGATGATCAGCAGCGGACGACCCGACTGCACCACAGCCTCCAGCACCGGCAGCAGCGGCTGCAGGCCGGCGAGCTTCTTCTCGTGGAGCAGGATGTAGGGGTTTTCCAGCTCGACGGTCATCTTCTCGGGGTTGGTGACGAAGTACGGGCTGGT